>JARGFM010000019.1 GCA_029210725.1 Bacteroidales bacterium
GATTGTTGTGTTTGGACGACATAGTTAATATACTCAAAAACAGTATATTAACGTAACAATCCTGCTGCTTTTTTCTTCTATATCTTGTTAGTTTTCAACATTTAAGAGAACTGCGAAACTTTAGTTAATGACTATTATTGGTAACTTGCAGCAATGATTGGAAGACTCATGAAGGAAGATGAACAAACGAGGGACTACATGATATCAATTGCAGGGAATCGCAATTATATAATCATTAAATACTTTGTGCCCATGACCTCAGAAGTTGCTTTAAAGTCAGGCCCGGAGTTACAGCGTCTTGCCACAGAGAACGACATCAGGAGGTTTCTGTTCGATATGCGGAATTCGACAAATATTCAAACAGTTACAGATAATTACTATTTTGCTTATCAGCATATTCAGACTTTTGATTTTCCAAGAAATTCACTTTCTGCATTTCTGATACAGCCTTCAGATAATTCTCATGACTTTATAAGCACGGCTTTCAAGAATGCAGGATATGAAGTTGTTAAATTCACAACGGAAGATACGGCGGTTAAATGGCTTAATGCCAATTTGGAAGGTGAATTATAAACGACCCTTCTTGCTAAAAAGCTATTAATGGCTTAGTTAGAATAGACCTGAAGTCTGAATGAAGCAGCCGGAGTTCTCTCCGGAATTATTTAGGAAACCGAATGAAAGAAATCCAGTACCCCTCCAGCCGGCGGTTCACCTTTGATGTGGGGAGGATCGGACGCGAGAAACATCATGTCAAAGCGCTGCTTGAAGTTGATATAAGCGAAGCCCGAAGCAAGATCAAGCAGTATAGGCGGTCCGGCAATAAAATGTCCTTCACCGCCTGGCTGATTAAGGTGATTGTCGACTGCGTTGCCCTTCATCCACCCATTAACGGTATCAACCGCCAAAGGGGAAACAGGGTGGTTGTATTCAGCGAGGTCGATATCTCCCTGGTTATTGAGAAGGAAGTGAAGGGAACCCGGGTTCCGCTTCCGTACGTGATACGAAAGGCAGATCAGAAAACCCATGATCAGATATATTCAGAGATTGAATCTGCAAAATCCCAGATCATTGAAGATGAAGGCGACTACGTGCTGGGCGAGAAGCACAACTCCTTAGGGATGAGGTTTTTTGCAGGCCTTCCGCAGGGGCTGCGTCTGACTTTAATGCGGATATTCCTGTTTAATAATCCTCAGCGATTAAAGGATAAGATGGGTACTGTGATGGTTACTACTGCCGGGATGGCTGGTCATACAAGGGGCTGGATCATACCTTTTAGCATGCATCCGCTCAGTCTGTCATTCGGTTCCTTAAATGAGCAACCTCCGGTGCATTCCGGAGAGATCCGGATCAGAGAGATCCTGCATTTGACGATACTGGTCGATCATGATGTGATCGACGGGATCCCGGCGGCGAAGTTTGTGGATGATCTGGTTAAAAAGATGGAAAGGGGCTATGGTTTATGAAAACAGGGGGCATCACTTTTGTATTATTACTTGTTATAGCTACATCCTGTAAGAACGGGGAAAAGCAAGGTGAAAGCGCAGAATATTCCGGGAATCCTGTATTCCCAGGGTGGTATGCAGATCCGGAAGGGATCATATTTGATGAAACATATTGGATCTATCCGACCTACTCGGATCATTACGAGTTTCCCGACACTTCCTCAGGCATGTCCGGGAAACAACTGGCAATGCGGGAAAATGCCATTAACCCACAGTATCTTATCCAGACTTTTTTTGACGCTTTTTCTTCCAGAGATCTGATCCATTGGACAAAACATTCTCATGTCCTGGACATACAGGATGTTTCGTGGGCGGCCTATTCCCTGTGGGCACCATCCATTGTCAGAGCCAACCAAAAGTATTATTTGTTTTTCTCGGCAAATGATATACAGAGTAATGATGAGCCGGGAGGTATCGGTGTTGCTGTTTCGGATAGTCCGGCGGGCCCTTTTGTCGATGCATTGGGTAAAGCCCTTATCGATGAATTTCACAATGGGGCCCAGCCGATTGATCAGTTTGTTTTTAAAGATGAGGATGGGCAGCATTATATGTACTACGGAGGATGGCGGCATTGCAATGTGGTAAAACTGCGTGATGACTTGCTGGGCCTTGAGCGCTTTGAAGACGGGGATCTCTATAAAGAGATCACTCCTGAGGATTATGTGGAAGGGCCCTTTGTATTAAAACGAAAGAATAAGTACTACCTGATGTGGTCGGAAGGGGGCTGGGGAGGACCCGATTACAGAGTCGCCTATGCCATGGCAGATTCTCCGGTGGGCCCTTTTGACAGGATAGGAACCATATTGCAGCAGGATTCTGCTCTTGCAAGAGGCGCGGGGCATCATTCGGTGATTTCGATCCCCGACTCGGATGAGTATTATATCGTCTATCACCGGCGACCCCTGAACACCGATGATCCCCATCACCGGGAAACCTGTATCGACCTGATGACATTTGACGCGAATGGATTTATTGAGCCGGTGGAAATGACTTTCGAAGGAGTGAAAAAGAGGTTCTTGGCAAATAAAGAGTAAGGGCTGTTTGTGAAAGAACGGAACATCTTCAGGCCCAAGGGCCTGTCCTCCGGCGATCAGCTACTACGCAGGGAGTAGACCATCAGAACATCGCCATGTCTCAGGAACATTTTTCCATCGAAGATGTAGGGGTGCGACCAGTGAGGACCGGTCCCTTTATCTATTTCAAATGAACTGATAACCCTGAAACCGGAAGGATCGGGCTTCACGAGACCCACATTTCCTCTTTTCTCCACATACACGTAGAGGAGGCCGTCGGCATAAACCATTTCCCCTTTTGAATTCCACTCCTCATCGTACATTACCTCACCCGTATTCCAGTCCAGGCAGGCCCAGGCCCCGGTGCCGTTGCTTATCCAGTAGGATCCATACAGGTAACCATCCAATTCAATGAGCCCGTGGTGATGGTTGTCCAGGAGCGTACTGGTGTAGACCTCTGATAGGGATGTTACATCGTCGTTGACTCTGAGCATTTTTGCAGGGTAATTGTATCCGATGGATAAGAAGATCATGTTGCCCTTCACCACCGGTGAGTTGGCCCAGATCATGCCCTTGGGCTGCCATGTCCACTGGGTGGAGTCGAAGTATTTATAGGAGGTTTTGATCTCCCCGTTTTCCGAATCCACAAGGTATAAATCGCTTGCCGAGGCGCCCAGGATATAATCTTTTCCGTTGAACCCGTGCAGGATGGGGGAGACATAGGAACGCTGGCCGTCGGTGCCTGGCGATTTCCAGATCTCTTCTCCGGTCATCTTATCGAAGGCTACAAAAGTCGCCACGGCGCTGGCCGGTGAACAGATCACCTTGTTGCCGACAATAAGCGGTGATTCGGCCACCCCCCAGACATGCCAGTCGGCCTGGTAGACTTCATCCACATTGATCTTCCAGTTGATCTCACCGGATTCCGCATTCAGACAAACCAATTCCCCGACCCCGCTGATGATGTAAATCCGGTCCTCTTCAATGGTGGGGGTGCTCCGGGTATTTGGATAGGACTGATCCCAGGACTTTCCATAAGGCACCTGCCATTTTTTCTCTCCATGGAAGTCAATACAGGTTAAATGATCCATGCCGCCGATCTTGCCGGAGGCATAGATGAATGTTCCATTGGAAATGACCGACGACCAGCCCTCTCCGATTCCTTCAAATTCCAGCAGCAGTTCAGGACCGCCTTCCGGCCATTCCTTCATGAGATTGGTTTCCGGGAATTTTCCATCCCTGTCTGGTCCGCGAAACTGATAAATCTGGGCCTGTGTTGCCGAAACAAATACAAGCGTTATAGCAAGGAGCAATAGTTTTTTCATATCTTATTATTTGGAAACGCAAACATACAAAAACATACAATTCAGGCCAAGCAGCCAACTCCGCCGTCAGCAGTCCGGCATTGCTGCCAATGGCTTATACACCCAGCGATTCGGTATATGAATCTGGAATAGGAATATTGCTAACTTATTCTTTTAACTTTATGAAAACTTCTCCTATGGAAACTACGGATATCCTCATTCAGATCAGGAAAATAGTCCGCTCGATCAATTTAGAATCCAAGAAAATACAAAAGGAGTACGGGGTAAGCATCCCCCAGGTCCTTTGTCTGAGCTATTTGCATAAGGCCCCGAACTATCTGGCAACTCAGGGTGAGGTGAAAAGGTTCTTAAACCTGAACTCAAGTACGGTAAGCGGGATCATTAACCGGCTGGAGAAAAAGGGATTGGTGGCCAGGCTGCCAAAGTCGGGAGATAAAAGGGTGGTAAATATAGCACTTACTTCCACGGGGGATGAACTCATTGCCTCCATGCCATCGCTTCTACACGAACAATTATCCGATAAATTGAACATTCTGGAAGCCTCAAAATTGGCGATGATAGAACAAAGCCTGGATATGCTGGTTCATTTGCTGGACATCCAGGCGGTTGATGCATCACCTATGATCACTATAGAGGGCAACCTGGAGGATCAGGAGGGATTATAGGGGGCCCTGTTCCGCATATGTTTGCCTAAGCAATACAATTTGTGTATTTTTGTTCGCACAGAAACTAAAATACACATCCAATGATATTTAATGCTATTCAGCAAGAATTAGGGACCCGCCTTGAAGAGGATCTCAGTATCTCTTCCTGGAAGGACTGGAAGTGGCATATCAAGCACTCAATTCGTTCACTCGATAAATTTGAACATTTAACCGGAATAAAAATTCCCGGGGATAAAAGGGAGGGGCTGGAACGCACGTTTAATAAGTTTCCGCTATCAATTACTCCCTACTACCTCTCTCTGATCGACCGGGATAACTATGAAAACGATCCCGTTTTTAAACAGGCTTTTGGCGGCGTTGAAGAATTAACCACGTTAAAGTCAGAGCTTAATGATCCGCTTTCCGAAGACCGGGATAGCCCAGTTCCGGGACTGACACATCGGTACCCGGACCGTGTACTTTTTCACGTGAGCAATGTATGTTCCATGTATTGCAGGCATTGTACCCGTAAACGTAAGGTGGGAGATGTGGACTATGTCCCATCCAGGGACCAGCTGTCTAAAGGGATCAGGTACATCGCAGAATCCCCCCAGGTGCGCGATGTCCTGTTATCGGGAGGAGATCCCCTGATGTTATCGGATGAGAAACTTGACTGGCTGTTATCTGAAATCCGTCGGATTCCTCATGTTGAAATTATTCGTATAGGAACCAGAATGCCTGTGGTTCTGCCATACCGCATAACGAATAAGCTGGTAGAAATATTGAAAAAGTATCATCCTCTCTGGATAAATACACATTTTAATCATCCCCGGGAAATTACAGAATCTTCAAAGGAGGCCATTGCCATGCTGGCAAATGGAGGGTTTCCCCTGGGCAATCAATCCGTGCTGCTTGCTGAAGTTAATGATTGCCCGAGGATCATGAAATCCCTGCTGCATAAACTTGTACAAAACCGGATAAGGCCTTATTATCTTTATCAATGTGATCTGGCCGAAGGATTATCTCATTTCAGAACCCCGATCGGGAAAGGGATTGAGATCATGGAAAGCCTTGTTGGCCATACAAGCGGTTTGGCCCGGCCTACCTATGTCATTGATGCTCCGGGGGGAGGCGGAAAAATACCGGTCATGCCCAACTATCTTATCTCCTGGTCGACCAATAAGGTAGTACTCAGGAATTATGAAGGGGTTATCACCACGTATAAAGAACCGGACAGTTACGAGCCCAAGTTTTGTGACCGGGATTGTGAAGCATGCAATCTGGAGCTCAAAACCGATGAAGTGGATGAATCAGAAGCCATTGGTATTGAAAAGCTCCTCTCGGATTCGGATGATACGATCTCCCTGTTCCCCGAGAATAACGAGCGAATCCAAAGGAGAGAAGAGCATGGAAGACAGAATTGAAAGAATAGGAAAAGAATCGGTCATTCAGCATGGTAAACTGAACGACCGGATCTATCTGATCAAACTTGGCATGGAGGATTTTCCAGGGATTCTGGACTCTATGCGCGATTTGGCCAGAGAGAACAGTTATACCAAAATATTCTGCAAAATCCCGGAGTGGGCGGCACCTTATTTTTTCGCTGATGGTTATATCACAGAAGCCTTCATTCCCGGATTTTACCAGGGCAAAGAGGCTGTGTTTTTTGTGTCGAAGTATCTGAACTCTGACAGGCTTTTGAATCTTGAAAATGAGAGTCTGACAAATTTGAGTCAATTACTGAAAAGCTCCCATAAACAAGACAATATGCTGAATAACGGGTCCTTAAAGGCCAGGCAGCTTGACGCTTCTGACGTAGATCAGATTACGGGTATTTACAGAAAGGTTTTTCAGAGTTATCCCTTTCCCATCCGGAACCCAGGATATATTCTTAAGACCATGAAGGAGAATGTCAGATATTTCGGAGTGATTAAAAATGAAAAGCTGCTTGCAGTTGCCTCCGCAGAGATTGATTTCGGGGGCAGAAATGCAGAGATGACTGATTTTGCCACCGAACCCGATCACCGGGGAGGTAAACTGGGTCAGGGTCTTTTGTCGAAGATGGAAGAGGAGATGAATGCTTTGGATATTAATACATTATATACGATTGCCCGGCTTCGGTCTGTTCCTATGAACAAGATCTTTCTGAAGCACCAGTATCAGTATGCAGGAACCCTGATCAAGAATACCAATATTTCGGGAAGCCTGGAGAGTATGAACGTATATTACAAACATATTTAGTATGCCAGTTGACCGGAATCTGGGATCAAGATGTAAGTACTCGGACCGCTGTCCCTTGTTTCAGGGTATTGGAATTCCGGAGCGAATGACCAGGTCCATTTGGAGAAACGTGTTTTGCTACCGGGGAGCGAAAGGCTGGAACAATTGCCAGCAATTCCTCCTCTTCGAAAAAGAGGAGAATGCCGGTGAATCCCAGGTTTCAATAAATTAAACAGAATAATTGCCAGTGAAAACCATATTCTTACGTGAAATAGAAAATCCAAAGGAAAAAGAGATCTTAAAGCTTCTTCATTCGAAGGGAAGCTGCCTGTATGGTGATATCTTTAAGCAACTTTCCATCTCCCCGACAGACGGGCAACAAATCATTTTCTCATTGCTTTCCAGGGGCTTGATCAAATTCCAATCCGGCTCAACAAATATTGAGCTCAATGCTGTACTGAAATAATGCATTTCCTGGATATTTCAATTTTTATTCTTTACCTGTTAGGGGTATTGGGGGTAGGCCTGTATTTCCTGAGGAGAAATCAGAGCACTGATGACTACTTTGTGGGCGGTCGCAAAATGAGCAGCCTTCATATCGGGCTTTCTGTGGTAGCCACAGATGTGGGAGGTGGTTTTTCCATTGGTTTGGGGGGATTGGGTTTTGTCATGGGAATATCGGGCAGCTGGCTCTTGTTCACCGGTCTTCTTGGGGCCTGGATAGCCGGAATTTTCCTGATTCCCCGGGTATTCAGCCTTGGGAGGGACAAGAGCTTCCTTACTTTCCCGCAACTCCTTTCTGATATCTTCAATCCAAAGGTGGCCCTTCTTGCCGGTCTGATTTCGGCTATCAGTTACCTGGGATTTACAAGCTCCCAGCTTCTTGCAGGCGCCAAACTGGCTTCTTCCACATTTAACGGCTTAGCGTTGGATCAGGCATTGTTGCTTATGGGAGTTATCGCTGTACTATATACAAGCCTTGGTGGGATGAAAGCAGTGATCTACACAGATACCTTCCAGTGGATCGTCCTGCTGACCGGGCTCTCTTTTATTGCATTACCTTTTTCCCTGAATGCTGTAGGGGGTTGGAGTGTTGTGAGAGAAACCCTGGGCGACGAGTTTCTGTCCATGAGAAATGTATCCTGGCAACAACTTGTCAACTGGGCCTTTACTATTTTACCTATCTGGTTTGTGGGTATGACTTTGTATCAGCGCATATATGCTTCCAGGAGCGAGAGAAGCGCCCGCAGGGCCTGGTTTATTGCCGGCCTTTTTGAATTCCCGGTAATGGCTTTCCTGGGGGTGATATTGGGAATGCTCTCCAGGGTGGCCATTAAACAGGGGATCATTACTCAATATACGCTTGCCAACATTGATCCGGAGCTGGGCTTGCCGGTTCTTCTGAAAACCATTTTACCTGTTGGCTTCCTTGGTATTATAATGGCCGTCTATTTTTCGGCCATTATGTCGACCGCAGATAGTTGCCTGATGGCTTCCTCCGGCAATATCCTGACAGATGTGCTGGGGAAACACCGTGGGAAACGCAGTCTTATTTACTCCCAGATACTGACCCTGATCATTGGTATACTGGCTCTCCTGCTGGCTATGCGAATGGAAAACGTACTTGAGTTGATGCTCCTTTCCTATGCTTTTATGGTTTCCGGATTAATTGTTCCGGTACTGGCCGGCCTGTTTACAAGAAAACCAGATTCACAGGCAGCCATGCTTGCCATGATTGGAGGAGGAACAACAACAAGTATTCTGGTGATTCTGGAACTGCCCCTGCCCCTGGAACTGGATGCTAACATTTTTGGGATAGCAGTGTCGCTGATGATTTATTTGGTAACTTTGGTATTAAAGCGAACAAAGAGCAAGTGTTAACTGTAAGAGTATAAGCCATGAAGCATTATTATTGCATGTTAATTTCCAGTTTGATATTTATTACAACGTATGCACAAACGAATTATATTGAAACGTCCCATTATCTTTTTTCTGAATTTACGCAGGGAGTTATTCTTCTGAAAGCTGGAACAAGAAATGACGCTTTGCTAAATTATAATTCATTGACTGAAGAGATGATTTTCGAAAATAATGGCCAGAAAAAAGCAATTGGAATAAATGAAATACTACTTGTCGATACGGTTTTTATTAAGGATAGAAAATTTGTTGCACTGAATGGAAAATTTGTGGAATTGGTATACCATTCAAATTGGGATCTTTATGTTGAACACAAGTGCAAAGTGGAGGAACAAGGTAAACCAGCCGGATACGGCGGAACATCTCATACTGGAGCTGCCACGTCAGTATCATCGTTATATGCACAGGGCAGAGTAGTTTACAATCTGAAATTGCCCGATGATTATAAAACAAAACCTTATTCCATTTATTGGTTAAAGAGAAAGGGCAACTTATATAAGTTCATGAAAATGAGTGAATTGAAGAAGTTATATAAAGACAAGAAGGAATTATTCACGAACTATTTAAAGATAAATCGTGTGAAATACCAGGATCAGGAAGGAATTATTCAATTCATTGGATATATGGAATCAAACTAAAATAGAAGTAGTTTTTTTGTCATGGTAATTAAAGCACACCGTACCCAATATATCCCATAAAAACTGAAAAGGGGTGGTATTTCTCTAGCATATGAATGGAAAAGAAAGAATACTAACAGCCCTTGAGATAAGAGAAGCGGATTGCGTCCCCTTGTATATCCACGGTATCAATGAGGCGCCAATCATCGGCATTGGAAAACAAATGACGGATGATCTTCCTGAACCCCGGGATTTCAGATTGATGAATGACCGGGATAAATTCAAGCTTGTGGATACGCTTTTTATGATCCATGAGCAGTTTGACATCGACGGCATCACGACTTTTGAACTAGGTCACGAAGAAAAAGTAGATGATCTTCATGTTAAAGATGGATTCGGAGTGGTCTACAAATTGTCGGAATACGGCATTCCCGTACCTGTTGGCCACCCTCTAAAAACGATGGCTGACCTGAAAAATTTCACTTCCCCGGTTCCCCGAAAAGAAGATTTGGGCCTTTTAAACCTTGCAGTTGAACGGTTCAAAGGTCAAAAGGCCACGTTTTGGCTTATGAGGGGCATTTTCGTCCGTTCATGGCGGTTGATCGGTATGACAAACTACATGCTAAATTTATATACCGATCCTGAATTTCTCCACCAGGTGGCGAAAATGATGTTGGAATTCAATCTTGCCCAGTTGGACCTGCTGGTTGAAGCTGGTCTTGATGTTCTTGTCATTGAAGATGATATTGCTATGGACAACGGGCCCATGATCTCTCTGGAACATTTCAAACTATTTGTAAATCAATACAACAGGCAGATCGTCGAAAGAGCGCATCAAAAAGGGCTTAAAGTGGTCAGACACTCTGATGGTAAGCTCTGGCCCCTTTTGGATGTTCTTATCGAAACCGGGTACGATGGGATCAATCCCCTGGAGCCCCAGGCTGGTATGGCAATGAAAAAGGTAAAAGATTACTGCGGTGATAAGATCTGTCTGTTAGGGAACATCGATTGTGTGGATCTTCTGCCCAATGGGACTCCAAAGCAGGTTGAGCAGGCCGTCATCCAAACGATTGAAGACGGGGCCGCTGGCGGCGGGTTGATAATCTGCTCTTCTAATTCGTTACATCCAGGGGTTAAGCCTGAGAACTGTATGGCGATGTTTGGGGCCGTTCGCAAACACGGTCAGTACAAAATTGCCGGCAATCGGGGGGGCGGGGATTGGCTCGAAAAAGCTTCTGAGAAATGAGAAAAGGCATGATCATTGACGGAGCAAAAAAATTAAAATGGCTGGTTGCTTTTAAAAATCAAAAAATCATACTAGCTTGTTGTTCCACCGTTAAAACATTATCATGGGAGCACAGCTTTTAAAAGATCCGGAGGTTTTTCCATCAGAAGAAGTGTTGGAAAAGGTGCTTGGCAAAACATATCCTGTATTCGAAGCGTTTATGAACGCCGCAGAATCTGAAGAGTTTAAACTCAACCCTGAATGGCGTTATTATAATGACGGCAAAGCATGGTTATGCAAAATAGTTTTTAAAAAGAAAACAGTAGTCTGGTTGTCGGTATGGTCAAACAGTTTTAAGGTTGCATTCTATTTCACAGAAAAGAGTGGTGAAGGAATAACTGAATTAGAAATTAGTGATTCGATAAAAGAGGCCTATATAAAGCATGTCCCAATCGGGAAATTAAAACCTGTTATTGTTGAGATAAGAGAGAAGTCTCAGCTTCCGGATATCTATTCCTTACTTGAGTATAAGATTGGAAAGCTTTGATCAAATAAATCACTAAACCGGATCCCTGTATCCTCTGCAGAAATTAGCGGCAGAGTCACCGGAGCCGGAATTTTAAAAAATTGGAGGTAATTATGAAGGCAAAAATTAGTTCTGGCTTGCTGGTCACGATGGTGATTTTAGCGCTTCATATGGACAGCTCTGTTTATGGCCAAAATTGGCCAATGATAAATTTCAATAAGGAAAGAACATCATGGGTCTCTGGTGAAACTGTACTTCATCCACCACTGCAGCAAAAAAATGAGATTCCTGTTAAATCCACCGGAGACTATATAAGGCTCAACTATCTGACCTTTTTTGATAACCTGCTTGCTCTGGCTGTTGGCAGGGATCCAAATACGTTAGAGGTTGTTGATATAGTGAGTGGTGATACCTTATGGACTTTTGAAGTTGCTGATTCGGAGGGAGCTATGAGTTTTGTATGTGCGCAGAATGATTCCATGATTTTCGCGGGAGGTCAGCGCGGATGGGGGCTTTTTGCGCTTAATGCCATAACGGGAGCGCAGAAGTGGAGTAAACCCGTTGGCAATCTTTACGCCAGAAGTATCATACTTGACAACGAATTTGCTTACATTCTTGGTGACAGTCTTTACTGCCTTTCTATTGCAGATGGATCAACAGTTTGGTCTAAGAATATATCCTTTCAAAGTACCCCGGCTGTGGATGATAAGTATGTATATGTTGTAGGAAACTATAAGGCTCAGGTCTTCGATAAATTGTCGGGCGAACTTGAGTGGTGGAGACCGGTTTCTGAACGAACGACAGGGGGAACTGTGGTGGACAATGACTGTTTTTACACGCAGTCCAATGATACGATTTTTGCATATAACAAAGAGAGCTGGGATGAAAAATGGATCTATGTAAGTCCAGGTGATACGATCCAGTCTGAAGCACAAAATTCAATCGCCATTACGGATAACAGATTATGTTTTACAATAAAGGGTAATAGTGAAGGAGACGGAGAATTGGTTACATTAAATAAAGAAACCGGTGGATTCATTTGGGCTCATTCATTTCCAGAAGACTACATGTTTGCACCCACTATTGCCAATGGGGTAGTGTATATTATACCATATCCGGAGGCTGCATTGTATGGGTTTAATCTGGAAAATGGAACGCAGCTTTTTTATGATGACTCTTTTTCATACACAGGTCAGGCAATTGTGGCAAATCATCAACTATTTGTTGTAACACGTTATAGTGTCGTTGTATTTGGAAATTCCGAAACAAGCCTGGAGGATTCGGAAAATTCAGATCTCTCAGCATTTGAACTCATGCAAAATTTTCCGAATCCTTTTAGTACCATGACAAGGATCAGATTCAATCTGCCACAGAGCGCGTTTGCAGACTTAAAAGTCTATAACTCCCTGGGTGAAGAAATCTGTACGTTGGTCAGGGAAGAGCGGGCACCCGGTCTGCACAGTATTGATTTTGATGGCACTCACCTGCCTGGCGGATTATACTTTTATAAATTGGATGCTGGTTCATTCGAAACTACAAGGCAGATGGTAGTAATTAAATAGCAGGACCCGGTCACTCTCAATGGAGGGGGTATCGTTGTTCCTCCTGACCTCAAAGCCCGTTTCTCACGGGACCACTGTAACGATCACCCTTCTGTAGCTGGATAAGGCCGGGCTTCCTTTATCTGTGACCCTCAGGATGAAATGGACAGTTTGGGGGCTCTCCACCACGGGTGCCCTGATGGTGTGAATATTATAGAGGTTTTCGGCAAAAGGCCTGAAATTAACAATCCCGTCGAAGGACCCTGCTTCGGGGTATTGGAACCACCAGTAACTAAGCCCGTCACCGTCAGGATCATAAGACCCATCAGCATCCAGCTTGAAGTTTTCTCCGGATTTGACAGTGAACTGAGCTGGCTGGTTGATCCCGGCTACAGGTGCGTGATTGGCCTCTTCGTAAGAGAGGATGCACCAGTCCATCCGGGTGGCAAAATCATGCTGGAAGTCTTCCCTCCATCTCCAGAGAGTGACATGATTACCCGTGTACTCTGCCGTATCGGGCCGGATGGCCCTGCCTGTATAATTGGGTATGCGGGGCCGGTAGGTATCCTCCGTATTGGTCCAGATGGGACGGGTTTCCACCACCTGGTTACCGGCAGTTTGAATGCCGGGTGATGGTGCTGCAGGGTCCGGAGTGTAAAGGTCATACCGGCCTCCCCAGCTACCGTATTCGGGATGGTTGTCCCAGTATGGGTTCAGTCCGTTGGGGATCAACGACAACCAGGAAGGGGTATCACCTTCCATTCCATAGGCCACATCGGGATACTCTGCTCCAAGGGGACCATGGCCCTGCTGGATGTTTTCAGTGAGCCAGGGGTTGCTGATCACTTCGTTATTGGCTCCGGGGATCTCCCGGTTGATAGCCGACCAGGTGGCGGTTCGGTAATTACCCGGACTGACCACGTAGAACAAATCCGGAAATTCCTTTCGCATCCACGGCCCTGAGTCATCCTGGTCCGAGATGGTATAGACTCTTAGTTTATTAATCAAACGGACCGCTTCGCTTGCATTTTTTGTTTTCCGGATCTTCCAGAGAGCCTGAGCCAGGGTATTGGGGCCACCCCAAACCGATACCCAGAGCGGACGGGCATCCTCTTTCTCCAGGACCCGGATGATCCAGTCGGATCCCCCGGAATCCTTTCCTTCTCCGACGGCCTCCATGCCATAAGCCGGCAGCCCTTGTTTCACAAGCGCATGCAGATCACCGGCCTCCGGAAAGTCCGGATCGTGTTTGAGCAGGTTCGGCTGCACTTTGGAATAAGCTTCAATGATCCTGTGAACGGTTTCCGGAGCCACCCTGGATCTCTGGTGGGTGGATGTGGTGGCGATCAGTCCCTCGATATCTATTTCATTGGCATAGAGGAGCAAGCGGACAAGTGTCTGAGCGTCATCGGGATCAGCCTCTATATCGGTGAGTACCAGCAAACGGTGCCGGGTTGTTTCCTGGGCTGCCGTGAGTGCCGGATGAATCAATATAAGAATTGCGATGAACAGTAATACGGTCATTCTGGTTTTCATGGCCTGCGGTTTTTTTTCAGTGTGAAATGTTGTGACTACCAAATATCGTTAGTTTTCGGAACTAAAAGAAAAGAAACAGGTGAATCTATTTCTCGTGATATTTACTTTGATTAAAAGCTCCATCTGCTGCGCCTAACTTTGGTCAAATATTAGGCAGAACCTATTTCCTATATTAAGCACAGCAAATCCAGTAATCGTTAAAGAGTTTTACGTAGGTATCTTCCAGCTCGAATCGCAAATCACTGGTGTTTATGAATCGGATTCGGTATCCCAGCGAAGCCTCCCGGTCCGTGAAGCTCCAGTCCCCGTCCAGGTAGCTAAAGAACCGGGCCGTTGGGCCGTGCCGGCTGATCACCCTGCTATCCGGATAAAACTGATAGGAGATATAGGGACCGAACATGAAATATCCCGTTCTTGGGAAGAAACCCATCTCGGCATTGAATCCCTCTCCGATGTATTCATGAGTCCAGAATACACTTATATTTCTCTCATTGTATCTCAGACTGGTCCCATGGGACCAGTTCCCGGTTTGACGGACGGGATCATCGGAACGAAATCCATAAATAGATCCGGTCCATTTATCATTCTGCGTCAAGAGGTTGTACTGAAGCCCGTACACCCGGTTATACCGGTTCTGGTCGCCAAAGTCAAAACCCCTGTCCTGGTCCTTATTGAAATTGATGGCCTGCTTGTTGGTGATAATCCCGGAAATGCTTGAACGGCCGAAGATCTGTTTCCGGAAGGTGGCAACCGTATAATTAAAGGCCGGAATATCATCCCCATCGTCCGCCATCAGGTTTGTGGACTGGGCATTTAACAATCCTGTACTAAAACCCCTTCCCAGCAGGCCGCTCATGCGGGCCCCGAATAAAAGGGGAGCATTCAGTCCTATTCTCCTGGAAAAGAACACCTGGGAACGCCTGAAACCAAAATCGCTGAAAAGATCGCTGTTCTCCAGGAAGAATTGCCTTTTTTCAGGAAAGAACAGTTCAAACCGGGTGATGTTGGTCTGCTGTTCGTCCACCTCCACGGTGGAGAAGTCCGGGTTGACCGTCAAATCGAGGTTCATGGAAGTGGAGAGTGCGATTTTCCCGTCAAATCCCGCTTTCCCGTCAAATTGGACCTTGTTATTTACAGCCATATCCTGGTTGGCCGAACCTGACAGGTAGGGAATGAGGGAAATATTTGCTCCGGCGGGAGGGGGTACCGTGTCCCATTTCAATCCTCCGGAAAAAGTAAGCGAGGTGGGACGGTACTGACGCTCCACCCGGGTCCAGGTGGACCGTTCGTTCCTTTTCATGTCATTGCGCACCAGCTGGATGTTCCATTGGGTGATCTTATCGTTGTAGCGTATGGTCTTAAACGGGATCCTGATCTCCGCGGTCCAGCTGCTGTCGTTCCTCTGAACCTCCGAGTACCAGATGTTGTCCCAGGAGGATGAAACGGGAGTAAAGCCGCCTCCGCCCCCCGACAACAATCCTTCCAGTTGAACTCCCAGGGGTGAAACTGCAAATACAAAGCCATTGGTCAGATCGTCATAGGGATCCAGGATCAGCATGAAATAGTCGTTATCCTGATACCTGAAATCCCGTTTCAGGGATTCAACCACATATTTCCCCGGTAAGTTGTCGAAGCAGGTGATGCCTGCATAAAGGCTGTTGTGATTATAAGTAAAGCGGACTTCCGTTTTTGACTCTGCCGGGGACTGATCAGATGGGAAATTCTGCTGAAAGCCGGTGGCAATTTCCGCAGCTGACCAGGCCTTCTCATTTAAGCTGCCATCCAGGACGATATCCGATTGGCTTTGGACGATGTTTACGGTTTTTTCCGGGATTCTTCTGCTCCTTGCCTTTGCTGTAAAAAAGAGCTCAAAGCGGTCCTGTGCAAGCAATGGGGACACCTGCATCAAACAGAACAGAACCGCAAGGATTGCCTGGCACCTGAAAAACACAGAAGGCCTGCTCATTTCCACATTTTTGAATGGGATAGAGCTTCTATCCGATCAACAAGTTAATCAAGACTTTTGCTTTATCCAACACAGGCAGGGAAAATCCATGTTACAGAAGCCTTATGGTGAGCATGATCAGAGCCGGGTGGTGAAGTGGAGCTCGTCGACTCCGGCCACCTCCGCCAGGTTCTCGAGCAGGTCGCTCTCCATGCGTCCCCGTACATGAACCAGCACATTTTCACCGCCTCCCACCACTACGATCAGGTCCCTGATCTTGCCGTTCCTTTCCCGGGCGGCAATGAGCACGTCTTCGCCATCCTCATGCACCTCCATTAACAACTGGTAATGATCGGCGGAAAGATTGATCTCTTCGGTGAAATTCACCTCCGGATACAGGTACGATTCTTCAATGGTCAGCACGGTCACCGATCTTAAGGAGCGGAGCAGAACTCTCTCCTCGTAGTCGAGGTCCCCGATGAATCCGGCCAGACGCATGACAAATCCGGGAATCTTCAGGGCCACCACGCTCTCTTCGCCCCTGTACTGGTAGTAAAGCCTGTCAAAACCAGCAGGCTGGGCAAAAAGGCTTAGTCCGCCTGAGATGATCAGTAGGGATAGTATCAGTTTTTTCATTTTGTTCGTCTTTTGGGTTCTGTATCTAAGACGAACAGTCTGCGATCTTGTTACAGCTTTTGTTCTCCCGGATCCTGTTTTTTTTGAAGAGAGGCCAGAGTTCTTTTGATTTTGGTGTACCCGGCTCTCTGAACAGCGGACTCATGAAACAGTTGTCCGAACTCCTCCGGGCTCATCTCCTGCCAGTCATCTCCCGACATGTTCAATAATCTCTGATCCGGTTCAAAAGCAGCTTCCCGGTGTCTGGTCGCTTTTCGGTTCCAGGGACATACATCCTGGCAGATATCACAGCCGAATACCCTCCCCCTGAGCCTGTCTTCGATCTCCGGGGATATCTCTCCCCTGTTTTCGATGGTCTGATACGAAATGCAGCGTTCAGAGTCCAGGGTCCGGTTTGCCAGGATGGCCTGGGTGGGACAGGCCTCGATGCAGAGGGTACAGCTCCCGCAAAAGTCGCTCTCCGGCACCTGGTTATAGTCCAGTTCCAGGTTCAGGATAATCTCCCCGATAAAGACAAAAGAACCGGCAGTACGGGAAATCAGGTTCGAATTTTTTCCAATCCAGCCCAGTCCGGCCCTGAGGGCCCAGGCACGATCCAGTACAGGGGCCGAATCCACAAATACCCTTCCTTCTGCTTCCGGGTGCATGGTTTTGATAAAGGCGAAAAGCATATGCATCTTGTCTTTCAGAACAAAGTGATAGTCTCTTCCGTAGGCGTATTTGGACAGGACGGGTGCGTCAGGATCTGCCTGAACCAGGTCGGTATAGTAATTATACAGCAGGGAGATCACCGTCCTGGCACCTTCGACCAGTTTGGTGGGATCGGTACGTTTTTCTAAATGATTGGCCATATAGCCCATGCGGGCATGGCAGCCTTTTTGCAGCCAGGCTTCCAGGCGCCGGGCGTCACCGGGCAGAGCTTCCGCCCTGGAAAATCCACAGCCGGCAAAGCCCAGCTCCAGTGCTTTTTCCTGAATAGCCGCTGACAACATATCGAGAATTTATAGCAGACCCAGTTCCAGTCTGGCTTCCTCGGAAAGCATGGATTTGTCCCAGGGTGGTTCAAAGACCAGATTGATATGGGTCTTTTCCACCTCTTCCAGGGCGTTGACCGCAGTTTCCACATCCATCAGAAGAATATCCACCATAGGGCAGTTGGGCGTGGTCAGGGTCATTTCGATATTAGCCTCCTTCTCATCGCTATAATCGATCTTGTAGATCAGTCCCAGGTCATAAATATTCACAGGGATCTCGGGATCGTATACCGTTTTCAGAGCTGTAACGATTTTTGCTTCTATCTCTAAAAAGTCCAGTGATTCACTCATGATTTCGGGTTATAGTTCTCTTTGGCCTGATAAGCCATGGCATACAGGCGCATCTTCTTCACCATGGCCAGTAATCCATTGGAGCGGGTGGGGGAGAGATTCTGACTCAGTCCGATCTCATCGATAAAAAAGAGTTTATTATCCAGGATATCGGAGGGTGTCCGGTTGTTCATCAGTTTAATCAGGAGCGCCACAATACCTTTCACAATAATGGCATCACTATCGGCCTTAAATTGCAGCTTCCCATCGACCAGCTCGGCATGAAGCCAGACCTTCGACTGGCAGCCGTTGATCAGAAACTCGTTAGTGCGGTATCTGGGATCGATCTCCGGAAGACTGTTTCCCAGTTCAATGAGATAGTTGTAACGGTCAAGCCAGTCCTCAAATACCGAAAACTCATCTACAATGTCCTGTTGTGTTTCGTTAAAATCTGTCATTTCTGAAGCATTAAGTCAGCATTTCCATGGTCTTTTGAATGCCATGGGCCAGGGCATCCACCTCCTCCCTGGTATTATAGAACACCAGAGAGGCCCTGATGGTTCCATCAATGCCAAAATGGTCCATCACCGGCTGCGTGCAGTGGGTACCCGTCCGGACGGCAATTCCCATCTTGTCCAGGATCATACCTGCATCATAGGGATGAATATCCTTCAGCAGAAAGGAGAATACAGAAATCCGGTGGCTGGCTGTCCCGTACATCTTCAAGCCCCCGATCCCTCCCAGTCTCTCCAGGGCGTATCTGCTCAGTTGCTCTTCGTAGCGGACGATGGCTTCAAATCCAATGGATTGAAGATAGTTAAGCGCTGCTGCCAGTCCGATGGCTCCGGTATAGTGGGTGGTTCCTGCTTCAAATTTATAAGGGAGGGAGTTGTAGGTAGTGCGATCAAAGCTTACCTGGTCCACCATATCGCCACCGCCCTGGCAGGGGGGAAGTTCCTCCAGAATGGATTCTTTCCCGTAGAGAATGCCCGACCCGGTGGGCCCGAATATCTTATGGGAGGAGAAGACGTAGAAATCACAATCCAGTTCCCGGACATCCACCGCACCATGCTGCACCATCTGGGCTCCGTCGAGCAATACAGGGATCCCTTTGGCATGGGCCTTCCGGATGACCGTTTTCACCGGATTGATGGTCCCCAGCGAGTTGGAGGCATGGGTCAGGGCCACGATCCTGGTTTTTTCGTTAAGCAGTTTGTCCAGATTATCCAGGACCAGTTCCCCCTCCTCATTAAAGGGGATCACCCGGAGGAGGGCCCCTTTGCGTTCGCATAACATCTGCCAGGGAACGATATTGGAATGGTGCTCCATCTCCGAAATCAAGACTTCATCCCCTCCTTTCACATACTTTTCACCAAAAGAGTAGGCCACCGTATTGATAGATCCGGTTGCACCGCTGGTGAAGATAATCTCTGTGCTGGAAGAGGCGTTCAGAAAGGCACGGACGGTCTCCCTGGCCGCCTCATACCGGGCCGTCATCTGTTCACTCAGGTAGTGAATGCCTCGGTGGATGGAACTGTTCTGACGCTCCATCAGGTCCTTCACCGTATCGATGACCACCTGTGGTTTTTGGGTAGTGGCCCCGTTATCCAGATAGATCAAAGGTTTTTTATATACCTGCCGATGAAGTATGGGAAAGTCGTTACGGATTTGTTCTATTTGAAAAGTCCTGGTCATATGGTTCAATCCTCGCAGTGCATGGCACAGTTGTTACATCTGGAAAGCTCTCCACGAAGCCGTTTGCTCACCAGATCCGTAATTCTTTCCTGCAGGGAGGCTTGTTTTATTTTCGAGATGACATCCCAGGTGAAGGCATCCATTAACATCAGGCGGCTCTCATCTTTCGGAATTCCACGCGACTGCAGATAGAAGAGGGCCTCTTCATCCAGTTGTCCCACCGTGGCTCCGTGACTGCATTTTACGTCGTCGGCATAGATCTCCAGACGCGGTTTGGTATGCATTTTCGCCGTATCGGTAAGTAAGATATTGTTATTGGTCTGGAAGGCCTCGGTCTTCTGGGCATCGCGATGCACATGGATTTTTCCGTTAAAGGCACCCGTAGAAGAGTCGTCCATCACCCCCTTATAATACTGATTGCTGATGCATCGCGGCTGGCTATGGTCGATCACGGTATAACTGTCCACATGCTGCATTTTATCGCAAAGGAAGAGCCCCAGTGCACTGCTTTCTGCTCCCTCGCCCTCCAGCTTGATCCGCAGGTTGTTCCGGACAATCCCCCCGTGCAGGGTAATGGTTCCGTGCTGGCAGCGGGAGTCCTGTTCCTGCCGGATCCAGGTATTGGTTACCTGGCAGGAGTTGTTGTGTTCGTTTTGCAGCCTTAACAGGTCCAGGTCGGCATTTTCACCTGTGTACACTTCTGAAACAGAATTGGTCAGAAACAAATGGGGAGAGAGGGTGTGGTCGCAAATGATCACCTGTGCAGTGGCCTGGCTCTCCAGTACGAAAAGGTTTCGATGCTGTACCATCTGGTTTTTATCGGACAGCAGCAGGTTAATGATCTGGACGGGTTTCTCCATGCTTACGCCTCGGGGGACAAAAAGAAAAACTCCGTCCTGTGAAAAGGCTGTATTCAGCGCCACAAAGGGTTCTCCGTCCGTGGGAGCGTTCCTGCCCAGGTGCTTTTCAACCAGTTCGGGATATTGAGTCATGGCGGCTTTTAACCCCCCGTAGATAACGCCGTTATCCAGCGTGGTAAGAGCCTCTTCTCCCGGATGGTGGTAGAAGCCGTTCAGTACGGTCAGGACGATGGAGTCGAGCATGGGGACATCGCAGCGGAAGATATCCGCATCATCATAATGAATGTTTCTGGGCTGAAAATCGAAGGAGAGCTCCCCGTCAAACACAGGTTCCAGATGGATATACTTATAAGCTTCCTCTTTACGGTGGGGGAAACCCGATTGCCTGAACGATTCGATAGCCGACTCGCGAAGGGTCCTCATGTAGGGCCGGTCATCCTGTCCGATCTGTTTTTTGTTCTGTTGAAACAGCTCCAGGTATTTATCAAGCGTTTGCATCTACCTCCTGTTTGATCCAGTCATAACCGTGTTCTTCAAGCTCTTTGGCCAGAGATTTATCGCCCGATTTAACGATGCGCCCTTTGTAGAGTACATGAACAAAGTCGGGGACAATATAATCCAGCAGTCTTTGGTAGTGGGTAATAATGATGGTGGCATTTTCCGGAGAACGGAGCTTGTTCACCCCGTTGGATACAATGCGGAGAGCATCAATATCGAGTCCCGAATCGGTTTCGTCCAGAATGGCCAGTCTGGGCTCGAGCAGCGCCATTTGGAAAATCTCGTTCTTCTTCTTTTCGCCTCCCGAAAATCCTTCATTCACCGAGCGGTTGGTCAGGTCGGAATCGATTTCCACGATCTGCTTTTTCTCGCGCATCAACTTCAGGAAATCGCCTGCAGGCAGGGGCTCCTGCTCCCTGTATTTTCGCATGGAATTAATGGCCGTACGCAAAAAATTAACCATGCTTACCCCGGGGATCTCCACGGGATACTGGAATCCCAGAAAGATGCCCTCGCGGGCCCTGTCCTCCGGGGAGAGCTCTTCCAGGTCTTTCCCTTCATAAAGGATCTTTCCGTGTGTGATATTGAAATAGTCCCGTCCGGCCAGTGCGGAGGCCAGTGTACTTTTACCTGAACCATTGGGTCCCATGATGGCATGTACCTCCCCGGCCTTAACCGACAGATTGATCCCTTTGAGGATCTCTTTCCCTTCTATTTCAACTCTTAAATCCTTTATCTCTAACATATGTTTGTTCTTCATGATTCAGTAAATTCTATCCCACACTCCCTTCCAGCGTGATGGCCAGCAATTTCTGTGCTTCCACGGCGAATTCCATGGGCAGTTTATTCAGCACCTCCCTGGCATAGCCGTTTACAATCAGGCTGATGGCATTTTCTGTATCGATGCCCCGCTGGTTGCAATAGAATATCTGGTCTTCGCCGATCTTGGATGTAGTGGCCTCGTGTTCCACTACAGCACTTTTATTGTCCACCTCCAGATAGGGAAAGGTGTGAGCTCCGCATTTGTCGCCCAATAGCAGGCTGTCGCACTGGGAGAAATTCCGGGCATTATGAGCTCCCTTCAGGACCTTTACCAGTCCGCGATAAGAATTTTCACTCTTTCCTGCACTGATCCCTTTGGAGATAATGGTGGAACGGGTATTTTTTCCGATATGGATCATCTTGGTGCCGGTGTCGGCCTGCTGGTGGTTATTGGTAACGGCAACTGAGTAAAATTCACCGGTCGAGTTATTTCCCCTGAGGATGCAGCTGGGATACTTCCAGGTGATGGCAGATCCGGTTTCCACCTGGGTCCAGGAGATTTTGGAGTTGTCCCCCTTGCATATGCCGCGCTTGGTCACAAAATTGTATATGCCGCCTTTTCCCTCCTTATCGCCCGGGTACCAGTTTTGCACTGTCGAATATTTGACCTCGGCATTTTCCATGGCCACGATCTCAACAATGGCTGCGTGCAGCTGGTTCTCATCACGCATGGGTGCCGTGCATCCCTCCAGATAGCTCACATAAGAATCGTCCTCTGCCACAATCAGGGTGCGCTCAAACTGACCGGTATTGGCTGCATTGATCCTGAAATAGGTAGAGAGTTCCATGGGACAGCGAACCCCCTTGGGGATGTAACAAAATGACCCGTCGCTGAATACAGCAGAATTGAGCGCTGCAAAGTAGTTGTCGGTATAGGGAACCACCGAGCCCATGTATTTTTTAATCAGGTCGGGGTGGTTTTTGACGGCATCACTGAAGGAACTGAAAATGATTCCCTTGTCAGCCAGGGTGTCCTGGAAAGTGGTTTTTACCGAGATGCTGTCCATAACTGCATCCACGGCTACTCCGGCCAGCTGTTTTTGTTCCTCCAGCGGGATCCCCAGCCTGTTAAAGGTGTCGAGCAGCTCCGGGTCGACCTCGTCCATGCTTGTGTATTTGGCTTCCTGCCTGGGAGCGGCGTAATAAATAATATCCTGGTAATTGATCTCGGGAATCCTCAGATGGGCCCAGCTGGGCATTTTCATGGTTTGCCAGTGCCGGAAAGCCTTCAGCCGCAATTCGGTGAGCCACCCGGGCTCTTCCTTTTTGGCCGAGATCAGCCGGACCACCTCTTCGCTCAATCCCTTGGCGATGGTGTCGGTATCAATCATGGTTTGAAATCCAAACTTGTAATCGCTACCTGTTACCTCATTCAATATCTTCTCCTGATCTGTCACTGCTTCTCTGGTTTTGGGTATTGGCTGGCCCGGACTAATTGTAAATAAGATTAATTTAAAATTGGGACCCAAATATACAAAAACTTGTTCTTACATTTGTATTACAACAGGGCGATTGAATTGTTCAGGAAATTAACTTCTCTTATGACTTCAAAAAAGATCCGTACAATTGAAGAGCTGGGTGAATTCGGGCTCATTGACCACCTTACCTCGGGTTTTTCAAGCAAGCAGGAAAGCACCTATCTGGGCGTGGGGGACGACGCCGCCATTATCAATCACGGGACCTATCTCCAGGTGGTCACCACGGATCTGCTGTTGGAAGGGGTTCATTTTGACCTGGTTTATACTCCCCTGAAGCACCTGGGATACAAGGCGGTTGTGGTGAATCTTTCTGATGTTTATGCCATGAATGCGGCTCCACGTCAGATCACGGTTTCCCTGGGGATCTCGGAGAAGTTTTCGGTGGAGGCGATGGAGGACTTCTACAGTGGTGTGAAACTGGCCTGTGAGCGCTTCAAGGTGGACCTGGTTGGGGGGGATACTTCCAGTTCCATGACCGGACTGCTTATATCGGTGACAGCCATCGGGACGGCCCTGAAGGAGGAACTGGCACTGCGCAGCGGGGCCAGGAATAATCAGCTGATCTGTGTTACAGGCGATCTGGGTGCTGCCTTCATGGGGCTAAAAATCCTGGAGAGGGAGAAGCTGCTTCATGCCGAAGACCCTGAATTCCAACCTAAGCTCAGTGGCTATGATTATATCCTGGAACGCTATTTGAAACCAGAACCCAGGGTCGATGTCTTGTTGGCCCTGAAGGAGGCCGGGATTACACCCGGAGCCATGATTGATATCTCGGACGGACTTTCTTCAGAACTGCTTCATATCTGCAAAGCTTCCGCTTGCGGGTGCCAGGTTTATGATGAGCGCATCCCTATTGCCGATGAAACCAGGGAGGCCGCTGCAGAATTTCAGATGGAGCCTCTGGTGGCTGCCCTGCACGGGGGAGAGGATTACGAACTGTTATTTACGGTTCCCCTCTCCGCTTACGACCAGGTTTCGGCCATTAAGGGGGTGAGTGTGATAGGAAATATTACGGACAAAAAGGGCTCGGCGCTTCTGGTGGGCAATGATGGAAACGCTATCCGGCTGGAGGCCCAGAGCTGGAATGCGACCGGGGATTAAATGCTAAGCTCCGGAGGTATTTACGCCTCCTTCCCGTCAAAATATCCTCTGATAATTCCTCGTTTTGAAGCTCGGATAAACAGAATGATCTCGTCTCTTTCCTTGGAGGCGGGCAGGTTGGCTTCCACAAATTCAAGGGCATCGGAAATATTCAATCCACGCTGATAGATGATCCGGAATACCTCCTGAATCGCATAAATGGTTTCATTGGCAAAACCCCGGCGGCGCAAACCAATAGAATTAATCCCGGTAAAGGAAATGGGCTCCCTTCCTGCCATGGCAAAGGGAGGAACATCCTTGCTCACCTTGCTGCCACCCTGGATCATCACATGGGCTCCGATCCGGACAAACTGGTGGACCAGGCTGCCCGGACTGACGATGGCCCAGCTGTCCACTTCCACCTCACCGGCCAGTCCGGCATAGCTTCCCAGGATCACCCGGTCCTGCAGGATGCAATCGTGGGCAATATGTACATAGGACATAATCAGACAATCCCTGCCAACCATGGTCCTTTCCCTGGCCTTGGTACCCTTGTTGATGGTTACATATTCGCGGATAATGGTATTGTCGCCTATCTCTACCGTGGTAACTTCACCTTCATACTTCATGTCCTGCGGATCCCCGGATATCACTGCACCCGGATATATCTGGACATTCTTTCCTATTCTGGCCCCATTCATGATGACGGCATTTGGACCGATCCAGCTTCCGGAGCCGATTTCCACATCTTCATATACGGTGGCAAATGCCTCGATTTTTACATCTTTGGCGATTTTGGCCCCTGAATGAATGTTTGCCAGCTTATCAATCATTTTTTTTTGTTTTTAGGATCTGTGCCATCAGTTCCCCTTCCATGACCAGCTGGTTTCCCACAAAAATTTCGGCAAACATCAGCGCGATACCACGCCGGATCGGTTCAAGCAGATCCATCTTCAGGATCAGGGTATCGCCGGGGACCACTTTTCTTTTGAACTTTACCTTATCAATTTTAAGGAAATAGGTGGAGTAGTTTTCAGGATCGGGCACCGTTCCAAGAACCAGGATTCCGCCCACCTGTGCGGCTGCCTCAATCTGAAGCACTCCAGGCATCACCGGCTCGCCCGGAAAATGGCCATTAAAGAAGGGTTCATTGGTGGTTACGTTTTTTATGCCCACTACCGATTTCTCATCCAGGTGGATCACCTTGTCGACCATCAGGAAGGGATAGCGGTGCGGCAATCTCTTTTTTATTTCATTGATATCGATCAGCGGTTCCGCATTGGGATTATAAACCGGCACCTGTTTTTGGAGTGCCTCCTTTTTCATCACCTGGCGGAGTGCCCTGGCAAATTCGTTATTGCTCAGATGCCCGGGCCGGGTGGCAATGACTTTGGCCTTGAACCATCGCCCCACCAGCGCCAGGTCGCCGATCAGGTCCAGGAGCTTGTGCCTGGCAGGTTCATTGGGAAAACGCAGATCCACATTGTTCAGGATCCCTTCGGGCTGCACACTGATATGCGGTTTATTGAACAGATCGGCCAGACGGTCCAGCTCTTCCTGCTCCCATTTCCGGTCCACAATCACAATGGCGTTGTCCACATCCCCACCCTTGATCAGGTTGTTCTTGGCCAGGAACTCCAGTTCGTGCAGGAAAACGAAGGTGCGGCAGGGGGCAATTTCTTCTTTAAAATTTTGCAGTTCCTCCAGAGAGGCATACTGATTCCCCAGCACATGAGAGTTGTAATCGATCAGCACATTGATGCTCTGGATCTTATCGGGATAGGCGATGATATGGATTCCCTTTTCCTCATCGTAGTATTCCACCTTCTCCTTCAGAATGAAATATTTTCGGTTGGTGTCCTGGTCGACGGCCCCAACCTTATCAATAGCTTCAGCAAATTCCCGGGCGCTGCCGTCCAGTATGGGTGCTTCGGGGCCATCCACCTCCACCAGCACATTGTCGATGCCCATGCCCACAAAAGAGGCCAGCACATGTTCGATGGTGGAGATGCGGGCACCATTTTCTTCAAGTACGGTTCCCCTGGAGGTTTCCACCACATTTTCGGCCAGAGCATTAATCAAAGGCTGCCCGGGCAGGTCGGTGCGCTTAAATATATAGCCATGGCTGTCGGGTGCCGGGCAAAAGATCATATTGACCTCCACACCGGTGTGCAGACCCTTGCCTTTGAAGGAAATAGGTGCTTTTAAGGTTCTCTGTTTTTCCGCCATAAATCGCTGCAAATATATAAAATTAAGATAAACCTGATTTACCTGGCGATGTAAGCTTCTCCACTTTCCTTTCCAGTTCGTTGATTTGCTCCTTTATTTTTGGCAGGTTCCTGAACAGCAGATAACTGCGCTGGTAGGGTCCGAACTCAAAGGCAGGCGATCCCTGGATCACGATTCCCTCCTGTTTGATGTCCTTGGTGATACCCGACTGAGCTGCAATTTTGACGCCACTGGCAATGTTGATGTGTCCGATGAGACCCACCTGGCCGCCAAACATACAATTTTTACCCACTTTGGTAGAACCGGAAATACCACTCTGAGCTGCAATGACCGTGTTTTCATCCACTTCGGCATTATGGGCGATCATTACCAGGTTATCGAGTTTCACTCCTTTCCGTAGAATGGTAGCGCCCATGGTTGCACGGTCGACGGTGGTATTGGCCCCGATCTCCACGTGGTCCTCCAGGATCACCTTGCCCACCTGTGGTATTTTCTCATAATTGTTTTCCTGGTTGGGAGCAAATCCGAAACCGTCGCCCCCTATGATGGCCCCGGCGTGGATGGTGCAGTGGGCCCCGATCTCGCAGCCTTCGTAGATCTTTACCCCGGGGTGGAGAATGGAACCCTCGCCGATCCTTACATGGTCTCCTACATAGACCTGCGGATAGAGTTGTACCCCGTCGCCCAGGGAGACATTATCCGAAATAACTGTAAAGTCGCCCACGTACAAATCTTTTCCCAGTGAGGCTGTATCCGAAATGGAGGCCATTTTACTGATCCCGCTCTTCCTGGGTTTGCTCTGCTCGTAAAGCCTCAGAAGTGCTGCAAAGGATTCGTATGCGTTATTAACTCTGACCAGGGTGGCACGGATTTCTTTATGGGGCCTGAAATCAGCATTTACGATAACAATGGAAGATTGAGTATCGTAGATATATTTCTCATATTTCGGATTGGCCAGGAAGGAAAGGGTTCCGGGTTTCCCTTCTTCGATTTTACTTATGTCGCTAACACTGGCCTCGGGATTGCCTTCTACCGATCCTTTCAGGAAATCAGCAATAACAGCTGCAGTAAAATTCATTCAGATTGTTTTAATAATTACTTAATTGAGTGCTTTCTCTTTGATGAAACGGGGATAACAGAGGAAATATTTGCGAACTGTTTTCGATAATACCGAGATATTCAGAATATCAGAGGCATCTGCGATATCGCGGGTGTTCCCGCTTTTATCCATGATGGTGATCCGGTCGTCCATATCACTGTATGCATAGTTACTGATGCTGTCCGATACTACCAGGTATTCGGCCTCACGGGAGCTGATGGCAAGCTCTTCTGCAACCCGGTCCCTGAGCTTTTTCACAAGATCAGCCCGATAGGGCTGGTTATCCAGCTCAACCGAGAAGAGCCTCCTGTTGACCAATCCGTTTGCTAACATAGACAATACACGGTCGGAATTGTTGCACCAGACCTTTGCCGAAGCCATAATATCATCATCGTCCAGCCGGGCAAACTCATCCAGTGAGATCTTCTTGTGCTCTCCCAGAAAGTAGAGCAGGGCAGGGGTGGCAAATAGTTCAACTCCCATGGCAGTAAGAGCCTGCGCTCTGCGCAGGAGCATAATCAGGATCTGTTCCGAGGCGATGACAGTCCGGTGAAGATAGACCTGCCAGTACATCAGTCTCCGGGCTATCAGGAATTTTTCAATGGAATAGATCCCTTTCTTTTCCACCACCAGCTGGTCGTCCCGCACATTCAGCATCTTAATGATCCGGTCCGATCCAATCACCCCTTCCGTGACCCCGGTAAAAAAGCTGTCGCGTTTCAGATAGTCGAGTCGATCCATGTCGAGCTGACTGGAAACAAGCTGGTGCAGAAATTTTTTGGGATAGCGGTTCCTGAAAATTTCAATGGCCGGGGATAGTTCGTTCCGGAACTCACGGTTGAGTTGTTCCATAAACATCAGGCTGATTTCCTCGTGTGGAAGATGGTTGAACAGACTGTTTTCCAGGGAGTGGGAAAAGGGTCCGTGTCCGATATCATGCAAAAGGATAGCTATGGTGACTGCTTTGGCTTCCTCATGGCTGATGGCGTGACCCTTGGACCGGATCACTTCGATGGCCAGTCCCATCAGGTGCATGGCTCCAACTGCATGCTGGAAACGGGTGTGGTTAGCTCCCGGATAGACAAAATGAGTCAGTCCGAGTTGCCGGATTCTTCTCAATCGCTGAAAAAGGGGATGTTCTATCAGATCAAATACCGTATCGAAAGGGATTTTGATAAACCCATAAACAGGATCATTGATAATTTTCAGCTTATTGGTGGAAGAATGATTCCCCATCTGGGTCCTTTGTGAGACAAAATTATGTTTTTATTGCTATAATCGGGTTTATATCAGCGAAAAAACAAACAGTTCTTTGTAAATTTCATGATTATTAGTACTTTTGCGCTGTCGTTAGGAGATATGTGTTCTAGGGGGCTTTTGTCCCCTATTTTGTTACCTGAAAAAATGATTACGACGGAGCATATAAAAGAGTTGGTGGTGCAACACATCCGGGGATCAGATATCTTCCTGGTGGAGATAGTTGTGAAACCCGGGAATTTGATTACAGTACAGCTTGACAGGCCGGAGGGAATCTCCATTGATGAGTGTGTGTCTATCAGCCGGTTCCTGAATGAATCGCTGGACCGTGAAGTGGAGGATTATTCTCTGGAGGTTTCATCACCGGGACTGGGAGGTGCCTTCCGGGTCAGGCAACAATATGAGAAGAATCTCGGTCGTGACATTGAGGTGCTTTATACCGATGGGATCAAGGTGACAGGCAAACTGGAAAAAGTAGGGGACAAAGGGATTATTCTGAACATAAACGGAGAGAACGAGGAGATTGGTTTTGAAGAGATCAAAACCGCAAAAGCAATAATATCATTTAATTGATTCAATGGAATAGCGATGGAAAATCTTAATTTGATCGAGACATTTTCCGAATTTAAGGAATTAAAGAACATCGACCGTGTGACCATGATGAGCGTCCTTGAGGATGTATTCAGGGGTATGCTGCTGAAGAAATACGGAACCGATGAAAATTTCGACATCATCATCAATATCGATAAGGGGGATTTCGAGATCTGGAGAAACCGTGAGGTGGTCGACGATGATGATCTGGAAGATGCAGCCCTGCAAATTGCTCTCTCAAAAGCGAAAGAGATTGATGATGATTACGAGGTTGGGGAAGAAGTAACCGATGAGGTGAAGCTTGGAGATTTTGGAAGAAGGGCTATCCTGGCACTGCGCCAGAACCTCTCTGCAAGGATCATGGAGCTGGAAAAGAACCATTTATATAATAAATACAAGGATAGGATTGGTGATGTGGTTACCGGCGAGGTCTACCAGGTATGGAAAAGAGAAATCCTGATTCTGGATGATGAAGGAAACGAATTGATCCTGCCCAAAGCCGAACAAATTCCTTCGGACTATTTCCGGAAAGGAGACACCATCCGGGCAGTTGTGATAAAGGTGGATATGCGCAATGCCAATCCGCTGATCATTCTTTCGAGGACCTCCCCTGTGTTTTTGGAGCGTTTATTTGAGCTGGAGGTTCCTGAAATATTTGACGGACTGATCACCATTAAGAAGATTGTCAGGGTACCGGGCGAAAGGGCCAAGGTGGCTGTGGAATCTTACGATGAAAGGATTGATCCGGTGGGCGCCTGTGTGGGCATGAAGGGATCGCGCATCCATGGCATCGTCAGGGAACTGAAGAATGAGAATATTGATGTGATCAACTTCACCAGCAATATTCAGTTATTTATTACACGGGCGCTGAGTCCTGCCAAAATCACCTCCATCAAGCTGGATGATGAGGTGAAGCGTGCAGAGGTTTACCTGCAGCCCAAAGAAGTAAGCCTGGCCATTGGGAAGGGAGGCCTGAATATCAAACTGGCCAGTCAGCTCACCGGATATGAAATTGATGTATATCGTGAATCCGACGAGGATGACGAGGATGTGAACCTGGAAGAATTTGCTGATGAAATTGAGAGCTGGGTACTGGATGAACTGAAAGCCATAGGATGCGATACTGCCAAGTCGGTATTGAACCTGAGCGTGGCTGACCTGGTTAAAAGGACTGACCTGGAAGAGGAGACCATCACGGACCTGGTCAATGTGCTTAAAGCAGAATTTGAATAGAATTATATGGCTGAAACAAAGGCAACAAGACTTAGTAAAGCTGCCCGGGAGTTTAACGTAGGGATTTCAACCATCGTTGAATTTCTTGGGAAGAAGGGACATGTGATCGATTCCAATCCTAACAGTAAACTGGAACCGGAGCTGTATGATCTCCTTCAGGAGGAATACAGTTCCGATCTGAATGTGAAGAAGGAATCGGAAAAGCTGATGCTTAAGAACCTCAGAGACAGACAGGAGTCTCTCTCTTTGGAAGATGTTCCCGAAACAGCCGAGCAGGAGGAGCCCGAAGAGTTAATTATTACGGACCATACGACAGGGACGGCCGATAAGGTCTCCTCTGTCATTGAGGAAAATGCCCCTGTGGCCAAAGAGGAACCGGAACCTGAAAAAGAGGAGCCAGTTGTTGAACCCCCCGTGGAAACGGAGGAGAAGAAGGCTGACGGGGCTGAGAAAAGCGAAGAACCCGGCGAGAACGGGCCGGAGGCGGAAGAAGTGGGAAGCGGCCCCAGGGTGGTTGGGAAAATCGATCTGGATTCCATGAATCAGAAGACGAGGCCCAGTAAAAAGCCCAAAGCCAGGAGTGAGGAGCCTGAAAGTAAGAAGGAGGAGGAAAAGGCCGATCAGGCGAAAGCAGTTGAAGCTGTTTCCAAAACAGAGGAAGAGAAGGAAGTCAAAGAGGCTCCCCCTCCGGAAGAGGAGAAGGTGGTGGAAGAACAGCCTGAAAAAGTCGAAGAGGCAGCCTCGGAAAAGGATAAAGCCAGGACGGAAGAGGAACGGAACCATATTCCCACACGAGTGGCGAAACTGACCGGCCCCACGGTGGTTGGGAAGATTGATCTGCCTGAAAAGAGGGTAAGCAAGAAGAAGCCGGTAGCATCGAGTAAGGAGGACCTGCATCTCGATCAAAAGAAAAAGAGAAAAAGGATCAAAAAGGAGACCGGACCGGTCGACTTTGATAATCAGGCTAAAGCCGGCGGAAGAGAAAAGGGAGGAAAGAAACGAAAGCGTGCCTCCAGGCCGGAGGTGAATGAGGAGGATGTTCAAAAGCAAATTAAGGATACCCTGGCCAAACTGACCAGCAAGGGTACAAAATCCAGGACCTCCAAATACAGGCGTGAGAAGCGTGATGCCGTTCAGGCCAAGTTGCAGGAGGAGAGTGATCAGCTGGAACAGAGAATGAATGTCTTGCAGGTTACAGAGTTTGTATCTGTTAACGAGCTGGCCACAATGATGAAAGTTCCTCCTACAGAGGTTATACAGACCTGTATGAACCTGGGGCTTTTTGTCTCTATAAATCAACGCCTCGACGCGGAAACCATGTCCCTGGTGGCAGATGAATTTGACTTCAAGGTGGAATTTGTAAGCGTGGATCTGGTGAAATCCATCAAGGAGGTGGAGGATGCCCCCGAAGACCTGGTTCCCCGATCACCTATAGTGACAGTGATGGGACACGTAGACCATGGAAAAACAAAACTACTGGACGTGGTTCGTCATGCCAATGTGGTAGCCGGAGAGGCCGGCGGAATTACACAGCATATCGGGGCCTACAGCGTAACCCTGGAGGATGAGCGGAAGATCACCTTCCTGGACACGCCCGGTCACGAAGCCTTTACGGCCATGCGTGCCAGGGGTGCCCAGATTACCGATGTGGCCATCATTGTGGTGGCTGCCGATGACGGAGTGAAGCCACAGACCGTGGAGGCCATTAATCATGCCGCCGCCGCTGGTGTTCCCATTGTTTTTGCCATCAATAAGATCGATCTTCCGGCCGCGAATCCGGAAAAGATCAAGGATGAGCTGGCTCAGATGAACTATATGGTAGAAGACTGGGGAGGTAAATACCAGAGCCAGGAGATCTCGGCCAAAGGAATTATTAATATTGAGGAGCTGCTGGAGAAAGTACTGCTGGAAGCAGAGCTTCTCGATCTGAAGGCTAATCCCAATAAGTCCGCACGGGGTACCGTGATCGAATCGACCCTCGACCGGGGAAGGGGCAATATCGCTACCATCCTGGTTGAATCGGGTACACTTAGAATCGGAGATGTGGTGCTGGCCGGACAACATTATGGCCATGTGAAAGCCATGTTCAATGAAAGAGGAAAGAAGATCGAGGAGGCCGGACCTTCTACGCCCGTTCTGATCCTGGGTCTGAATGGGGCCCCACAGGCAGGAGAGAGTTTTAATGTGATGGATACCGATAAGGAAGCCAAAGATATTGCAAACAAGAGGGAGCAGCTGCAGCGTGAGCAGGAACTGAGGACCACGAAACATCTGACTCTGGATGAAATTGGACGCCGGATTGCCCTGGGTAGTTTTCAGGAACTGAATGTGATCGTGAAAGGGGATGTGGACGGCTCCATTGAGGCGCTCTCAGACTCCCTGATTAAGCTAAGCACCGAGGAGATTCAGGTCAATATCAAACATAAGGCCGTGGGACAAATCTCAGAATCGGATATCCTGCTGGCTGCCGCATCCAATGCCATTGTAATCGGGTTCCAGGTGAGGCCATCGCTCAGTGCCAGAAAGCTGGCCGAGAAGGAGCAGATCGACATTCGCCTCTATTCCATTATCTACGATGCTATCGGAGAGGTAAAAGCGGCCATGGAGGGCATGCTAAGCCCGGAGATCAAGGAGGATATTATCGGAACCCTGGAGATCCTGGAGACCTTTAAGATCACCAAGGTGGGAACCATCGCTGGATGTATGGTCCGGGAAGGCAAGATCAGGCGTAACTCCAAGGTGCGGCTTATCCGTGACGGTATCGTTATCTATAGTGGAGAACTGGGCTCCTTAAAGCGTTTCAAGGATGATGCCAGGGAGGTGGTTTCAGGTCTGGAATGTGGACTTAACATTGAAAATTTCAATGATATCAAAGTGGGGGATATGGTCGAGGCTTACGAAGAGACCGAGATGAAAAAGACCCTCTAGCTCTCATACGGATATTATCCCGGAGAGTATTGTTATATTAGCATACCAAAACCAAGAGGTATGTATGAATATATCGAGGGGGAATTTGTTGAGAAAAGTCCGGCACATATCATTGTACAGGCAGGTCACCTGGCTTATTTTATTCACATTTCCGTTTTTACCTACAGCCAGATCAGCAGCCAGCCGGCCGGAAAGATTTATCTGCATTTTGTAGTCAGGGAAGATGCGCAGATCCTCTTTGGATTTGGCAGCCGCGAGGAGAGGGAAATCTTCCGGATGCTTATTTCGGTATCGGGTGTGGGGGCCAATACGGCCCGCCTGATTCTTTCCTCTCTGTCACCGGAAGAGATCACTCAGGCCATCCTGGCAGGAAATGTCTCCCTTTTGCAGGGAATCAAGGGCATTGGTGTTAAATCTGCTCAACGAATCATTGTGGATTTGAAGGATAAGGTCGGCAAAGGTGCGGGAATTGATGAATTATTCTTTTCACAGAACAATACCAGTCGTGAAGAAGCGTTATCTGCTTTAGTAGCACTGGGTTTTCCAAAGAAAACTGTTGAGAAGATTCTGACCCGTATTTTATCAGAGCAGCCCGAGCTTTCTGTTGAGGAGGTGGTGAAGGCTGCCTTGAAGTTTATGTAGTGAACCATCGGTATAACCACATATTTCTGATACTCATTGGATTCTTGCTGGCTTTGGGAGCCAGTGCCCAGGATTCAACCCTCCATTTCCCCTTCTCAGACAAGGGCTCTTATCCCTTCTCCTTTTCGGAACAGAGTTCGCCTCTCTACCTGAAAAACCCGTCGAACATTAACTCCAGGGTGGTTTATGATCCCCTGACCGGGAAATATGTTTTCACCGAAACCATAGGGTCCTGGAATTACAGGAACCCCTCCCAGATGACCATGGAACAGTATGCCGCTTATGACCTGAAGCAGCAGGTAAACGACTACTGGAGATTAAAAGCGAGTGGTTCTTCCCTGGATCAACAACTCTCGTTTATCCCCCCCATTCAGGTGGGCGGGGAGGCATTCGATAAACTGTTCGGATCTAATGTGATCAATATTGTTCCATCCGGTTCGGCCGAGCTGATCTTCGGATTTAATCTGAGCAAACAGGATAATCCCAATATTAATGAGCGGCTCCGGTCGGTTCCCTCCTTTACTTTCGATGAAAAGATCATCATGAATGTGGCAGGCTCCATTGGAGATAAGATGGCCATGGATATCAGTTACAATACGGAGGCCACCTTCGATTTTGAAAACCAGACCAAGCTGGAGTATTCAGGGAAAGAGGATGAGATCATCAAGAAGATCGAGGGCGGGAACGTAAACCTTCCGCTGCCCGGTTCCCTGATCAGCGGCAGCCAGAGCCTTTTTGGCCTGAAAACGGAACTGCAATTCGGGAAAATGACCGTGACCAGTGTTTTCTCCCAGCAGCGGGGCGAGTCGTCGGTCATTAATGTACAGGGTGGGTCGCAGCTTAGCGAATACTCCGTTACGGTGGATGACTACGATGCCAACAAGCACTTTTTTCTATCCGAATATTTCCGCGAAAACTATAACCAGGCACTATCCCGTCTGCCCATCATTACTTCCGATGTCTCCATCACCCGGATCGAAGTGTGGGTGACCAATAAAACAACCAATTTCGAGCAGTCCAGAAACATTGTAGTGGTCAATGATCTGGCCGAACCCTATCCCAGGTATTACGACCGCGATCCGGGCCAGACGGGATCATACCCCAGGAATGAGCTGAACAATGCTTATGTGGAGCTGACCACCACCCATTCGGCAATCAGGGATATCAAGAATGTAACCAGCGAGCTCGAGGGGGCGGGCCTGGTCCTGGGAACCGATTTTGAGAAGATTGAAAATGCCAGGTTACTCTCGCCCAGGGAATACACCTTCAACGACAAATTGGGTTATATCTCGCTGAATACAGCCCTGAATACCGATGAGATTCTGGCCGTGGCCTATGAATATACCTACCGGGGACAAACCTTCCGGGTGGGAGAGCTTTCGGAGTCCAGCGGTATCAGTGCGCCTTCCTCGCTGATGATGAAATTGTTAAAGCCTACGAATTTCACACCAAGGAGCTATACCTGGGACCTGATGATGAAAAACGTCTATGCCCTGGGAGCTTACCAGGTGAACGAGGACGAGTTTACCCTGGATGTGCTGTATCGTGACGATAAAACTGGGAACGCCGTAAACTACCTGCCCGGCGGGGACCTGGACAAGACCATTTTGATCCGCCTGCTGAACCTGGATAACATGAATTCGCAGCGTGATCCCTATCCGGACGGGGTCTTTGACTTTATAAGCGGAATTACCATCAGTCCCTCCAACGGACGGGTTTTTTTCCCACTGCTGGAACCTTTCGGGTCGGACCTGACAAAGATCCTGACCGACAGCCTGGATGCAGAGGCTGCCGGGGAAGCCATAGAAAAGTTTGTATTCCAGGAGCTCTATGATTCCACCAAGACCAAGGCCCAGCAAATTGCAGAGAAGAATAAATTCCTGATCGCAGGAGAATACTCCTCTTCCAGCAGCTCGGAAATCATGCTGAACGCCATGAATGTGCCGCAGGGATCGGTGAAGGTATCTGCCGGGGGACGGGAGTTGATGGAGGGAGCCGATTATACGGTGGATTATATGCTGGGACGGGTTACCATCATCAACCAGGGGATCCTGGAATCGGGCACACCCATCCGCATCTCCCTGGAGAACCAATCGCTGTTTAATTTCCAGACCAAGACCCTGGTGGGGACCCACCTGGATTACCGGGTGACGGATAAATTTAACCTGGGGGCCACCGCCATACACCTGACCGAAAGACCGCTTACCCAGAAGGTGAATATCGGGGACGAACCTATTTCTAACACCATCTGGGGCCTGAACGGGAACTACAGCACCGAGTCGCAGTTTCTCACTACCCTGGTGGATAAACTTCCCTTCCTGGAGACCAAGGCTCCCTCCACCATTACCATTGTGGGTGAGTTTGCTCAGCTGATACCGGGACACTCCCGGGCTATTGAGAAAGAAGGGAATGCATATATCGATGATTTTGAGGGTTCCGAGACCTCTATCGACCTGAAACAGTTCTCTTCCTGGAAACTGTCCAGTACGCCCCGCGGTTTTTTCCCGGAAGCGGAGTTGAACAATAACAGGGCCTATGGATACAACCGGGCCAGACTGGCATGGTACCACATCGATCCGCTCTTTGTGAATCCCGACTCCCGTACGCCTGACTATATCAAGGCCAATCCCGATTATATGTCCAGTGCCTATGTGTACGAGGTGTATGAGCAGGATATTTTTCCAAACAAGGAATATCAAAACGGGATTCCCACCAGGGTCAGCGTGCTGAATCTGGCCTATTACCCCGGGGAGCGGGGACCCTACAACTATGATTTTGAGCGGATCGGACCGGAGGGAAACCTGCTGGAACCTGAAGAGCGATGGGGAGGGATCATGAGAGAAATCTACTCCAGCGACTTTGAGAAGGCCAATGTGGAGTTTATCGAATTCTGGCTGATGGATCCCTTTGCCGAGATGCCCAATCACAGCGGCGGGGAGCTTTTTTTTAACCTGGGGAATATTTCTGAGGATGTATTGAAGGACTCCCGAAAGGTCTTTGAGAACGGACTGCCTACCTCGGAAGTGGTTGAGAAAGTGGATACCACAGTCTGGGGCCGGGTACCCCTTACGCAATCGATGGTGCCGGGTTTCAGTGCGGGCGATGAAACCCGCAAGTATCAGGATGTGGGTCTGGACGGTCTCTCTTCGAAATACTCCGACGATGAGGTTGCCTTATTTTCGAAGGAACCGGATGATTTTTTGAATCAGATTGAAGCACGCTTCAATAGCGGATTATTAAGCGCTGAAGCCAGAGATGCCCTCTTCCAGGACCCCTCGTCGGACGATTACATGTATTACAGGAGCTCGCTTCATGATGCAGCCAGGCTGGATATCCAGAGCCGCTACAAGAAGTATAACAACCATGAAGGGAACTCGCCCAGTGACCTGGATAACCAGGAGTCGTACCCCACTTCGGGAACCTCTCTTCCCGACATTGAGGATATCAACCGCGACAACACACTCAGTGAGGGAGAAAGTTACTATGCATACCGGGTCGATATCAACCGGAACGAGCTGGAGGTGGGGCGGAACCATATCGTTGACAAGGTCGTGGATAAGGTCAACTATGAGAATGGGGAGAAGGCCGATGTAACCTGGTATCAGTTCCGGATTCCCATTTACGACTATGACCAGATTGAAGGAGATATTTCCGATTTTAAAACCATCCGCTTCATGCGCATGTTTATGACCGGTTTTGAGGATACGACCTTTCTGCGCTTTGCAAAGCTGGATCTGGTGCGCGGGGAATGGCGACGTTACAAGCTTCCCCTGGCCCAGGGTGGTGAGGACTGGACCGGCGTGGAGCCTCCCCAGGGGGCCCTGGCTATATCGGCCGTGAATATTGAAGAGAATGCGGGTAAGGAGCCGGTCAACTATGTGCTGCCGCCCGGATTCACGCGTCAGATCGACCCCATGCAGCCTCAGCTCAGGCAGCTGAATGAACAGTCCATTGTCCTGAAGGTGAATGAGCTGGCCGATGGAGATGCCCGGGCCGCCTATAAAAATACTGAACTGGATATCAGGCAGTACCGGAAGATCCGGATGGAGGCCCATGCGGAAGCCTTTCCGGGTGACGTGCTGGAGCACAATGAGCTGGTGGCCTTTATCAGGCTGGGGACCGACTATAAAAACAACTATTATGAATACGAAGTTCCTCTAGAGCTAACCCCGCCGGGAAGGTATGATAATGACAGTGAAAGTGACCGCTTAATGGTATGGCCGGCGGTGAATAAGTTTGAGGTGGCCCTGGATCTGTTCACGGAGGTCAAACAGGCCAGGAACAGGGCCATGAGTGATCCGGAGAGCGAAGTGACCATCAGTTCGGTTTATTCAGAGATAGACGAGAAGGGAAACCGGATCTCCGTAGCCGGGAATCCCAATATGAGCAGTATCCGGACCATCATGATCGGGATCCGGAATCCCAAGGCCGGGAATAATCCCTATGGCCCGGACGATGGCTTACCCAAATCGGGTGAAATCTGGCTGAACGAGTTGCGACTGACCGATTTCAATGAGAGCGGCGGGTGGGCCGCCAACGGCAGGGCCACCCTGAAACTGGCCGATTTTGGAAATGTCACCATTGCCGGGAACACAAGTCAGCCAGGCTTTGGAAGCATCGAACAGAAGGTCCAGGAACGTCAGCGGGAGCAGGTCATTCAATACGATGTTTCCTCCAACCTCCAGATGGGGAAATTCTTTAAACAGGAGAGCGGGGTCAATATTCCGGTCTTTGCAAGCTACTCCAAGGCCATCGTGAATCCCGAATACAATCCTCTTGATCCTGACATTCCCCTCAAAGAGGCCATTGAGGAAGCGGAGACCAAGGCCGAGCGCGATTCCATCATACGAAATGCCAGAGATTTGGTGGAACGTAAAGCTTTTGCTGTCACCAATGTGCGAATGAACAAGTCGGGTACCAAGAAGCACTTCTACAGTCTTTCCAACTGGTCCACTTCTTTCTCCATGAATGAAATGATCAGCCGGAACCCCAACCTCAACTATTACAATACCAGGAAGGTCAGGGGAAACATCAGTTATAATTTTAATGAAAGGCCCAGGAATGTCCAGCCTTTTAAATCGGTTAAATGGATGAACTCGGAGTGGCTGAGACTGGTTAAGGATTTTAATTTCAATTATACCCCTTCAAGGATTTCCTTCCGCACCGATATGGACCGTTACTACCTGGAGAAAGAGGTCAGGAACATCAACAATCCGGACTTTTACGTGGAACCCACCTTTAAGAAGGATTTCTACTGGAACCGCTTCTTTGATCTGAAATTTGACATCACCCGGAACCTCAGGTTCGACTTCTCCTCCACCCATAATGCCAGGATCGATGAACCCGAGGGCCGCTGGAACTACGACTATGAATGGGATGCACTGCGCGACACTATCCTGGGTTTTGGACGGGCGACCAGCTATTTTCATCAGTTTAATGCTTCCTATACCATCCCCATCAATAAGATACCGCTGCTGGACTGGACCTCGGCCAATGCACGCTATGGAGGGACCTATGGTTGGGACGTGGGTCCCATTATCCCCGATGATCCGGTATATGGGCCCATCAACCTGGGCAATACCATCAAGAATTCCAATACCATTCAGTTGAACGGACAGCTGAATTTTGTGAACCTCTACAATAAAATTCCCTTCCTGAAGGATATTAATGATAAATACCGCAATGCCCGGACCAGGGCCAGGGAGGCGGAGACCAGGGTAAAGACCCGCATTTTCACCCAGGAGAATGTATACCTGAGGGAGGGGCGTCCCCGTTTTGTGGTGCATAATCTGAAAACGGAAGTGGTCTCGGTGGAGGTTTTTGACGAGAACAACCAGCCCGTGGAGGTCGAGAGTGAGATACTGAGCGGGACACGGATCAGGATTACCTCCGCCAGGGCCGTGCGCGATGCCCGGATCACGGTGACCGGAACCATTGAAAAAGGAGAAAGCCCCCTGATCTTTATGGCTGAATCGACCCTGAGGATCCTGATGAGTGTTCGCACCCTGAACCTGACTTACTCCAGAAGCGGGGGGACCCTGCTTCCTGGCTACAATTACGGAATAGATAATTTTGGATTCGGAACCCATATGTCGGGTGGAACGATGGAGCCGGGCTGGGCGTTTATTACGGGCTGGCAGGAACGTGATTACGCCTATAACTCTTTTGGAAGGGGCGCACTTACCACCGACCAGAACCTCAATGAACCCTATGCCATGAACCATACGGAGCGCTTTACCGCCAGGATGACCGTGGAACCCTTTAATGGATTGAAAATCGACTTAACTGCCAACCGGATGTATTCTTCCAATTTCACGGAATATTATTCCGCCAATCCGGATGGCTCGCTGCCCGCCGATTCGGCCCGTGGAAGAGTTTTCAGTGGAAACTTCAGCATGTCCTATATCTCCCTGGGAACAGCGTTTGAAAAGATCGATGACAAGGTGGAGTCGTCCGAATCCTTCGGCCTTCTGAAGAATGAATACAGAAAGACGATCTCGCAGCGTCTGGGGAATGATTATTATGAACGTACCGGGGTGTTGTTGCCGCCCGACAGCAGTAACACAGAGTATGTGTCCGGGTACGGGCCGACCTCCCAGGAGGTTCTGATCCCGGCTTTCCTGGCCGCATACGGAGGGAAATCGCCAGGTCATATTACCACGAATGCCATTAAATCGATTTTGGAGATTTTGCCCAACTGGCAGGTGCGTTTCGACGGATTGGGTAAGATTGAGGCGCTGCAAAAGTATGTAAATTCCATCGTCATGAATCACTCTTACCGTTCCACCTACAGCGTAGGTTCCTTTATTAACAATCCTTTTTATGTGGCCGATACCATTAGCGGGGTGCCTATTATGGTCGACCTGCAGGGGAACTTCATGGTCGAGCAAAATATCAATACGGTAAGCATCAACGAAAACTTCAGTCCCCTTTTCGATATTAACCTGGATTGGAAAAACAGCCTGACCACCCGGGTGGAGTATAAGCGTTCCCGGACGGTGGCCATGAATATGTCCAATACCCAGGTCAATGAGGTGAATAGTGGAGAATTTATTGTCGGGGCCGGTTACAGGTTTAATGAGGTTCCTTTAATAATTAATCAGAAGGAATTTTCCAGCGATCTGAATATTCGTTTCGATCTTTCCATGCGAAATAACCGGACGGTGATCCGGAAACTGGAAGACCTATCCGGAAGCGAGATCACGGCCGGGCAGACCATCTTCAGCCTGAAAGCCAGCGCCGATTATATGCTGAGTGATAAGTTTACCATCCGGGCCTTCTATGATCAGCGGCTTACAACCCCTTATATATCGAATAGTTATCCAAACGCCAACTACAATGTGGGCTTCAGTATGACCTTTACTCTGTAGCCAGTTTGTTCAGATTATGATTTTAAGCAGCTAATAGTTCTTCAGGAATGTATTACATTTGACTTTTATAACACTATTATTTATGAGCGTACCAGATAATCTTAAGTACACCGCCGAGCACGAATGGGTGCGGGTGGAAGGTGATGAAATTGTGGTTGGAGTGACCGAATTTGCCCAGGGTGAACTCGGAGATGTGGTATTTATTGAGATTGAGACTGAGGGAGAGACCCTTTCGAGGGGAGAGACCTTTGGGACCATTGAAGCTGTAAAAACGGTTTCGGATCTTTATATACCTGTGGATGGAGAGGTGCTTGAAGTCAACCCGGCCCTGGAGGACACACCTGAACTTGTTAATTCAGAACCTTTTAAAGGGGGATGGATGATCCGGGTGAAGATAAGTGATCCTGCCCAGCTGGATGACTTATTGGATGCTGCTGCATACAGCGCCCTGATCGGGTAGGATCATTGACCCCGGATTTTCGGCAGGATTTTTGAGTTTGATCCGGTATCAGTCAACCCGTTTTATGAAAAAAAATACAAGTGCTGCCGGGTTTCCTGCTACTCACCGGCTCCTGTTCAGCACCCGGGGTGTTGACACAGATTAGCCCTGAAGTTCCAGGTCCTCGGGCGATTCATCCTTTCCTCCGTCTTTGGGCTGTCCGGCCATCAATGGATTGGCAGAGATTTCTTTGTACAATTCCCTGTTACGTACCACATCCACAGCCAGATACAGGGCATTTCTGAAAGAGTCGGCCGAGGCTTCATTCTTTCCTGCCAGTTCGTAGGCGGTACCATGGGCCGGACTCGTCCGGACCACCGGCAAACCGGCGGTAAAATTCACCCCGCTGTCCATGCAAAGCGATTTAAAAGGTGCCAGTCCCTGGTCGTGGTACATGGCCAGTACTGCATCGAAACGCTTGAAGCGGCCAGCCCCGAAAAAACCATCTGCTGCATAGGGCCCGAATGCAGAAATGCCCTGCTTTTTGGCCTGGCTGATGGCCGGCCCGATCACCTGCTGCTCCTCACTGCCCAGCAGGCCGTCGTCCCCTGCATGGGGATTGAGCCCCAGGACAGCGATGCGGGGATTCCTGATGCCAAAGTCGACCAGCAGGGAGTGAGAAAGGATCTTTAGCTTGGCAATAAGCAGCTCTATCGTGAGCATCGGGCTTATGGCTGATATGGGGACATGTCCGCTTGCCAGTCCTACCTTTAAAAGATCACTGACCATGAGCATCATCACCTCCTCGGCATGAAAGCGGGCCTGCAGGTACTCGGTATGGCCTCTGTAGTTGAATTCAGAATGTTGTATATTCTGTTTGTTAACCGGTCCGGTGACCAGAGCATCAATTTTACCAGCCTCCAGCGCATCTGTAGCTGCTTTCAGGGCCCTGAAAGAATCAAGCCCTGCACTTTCCGTGGATTTTCCCAGTTCCACACGTATGTTTTCATCCACACAGTTGATTATATACACCCTGTTTCCCCTTGCTTCGTCCGGTGAACTAATCCCGGTTGGGGAAAAGTTCTCAATACCCAGAGCTTTCTTATGATAGGCCGACACCTTGGGGGAGCCATAAATAATGGGAGTGCAGATATCGAGGATTCTGGTGTCCATCAGGGCTTTAATAATCACTTCATAACTGATGCCGTTGATGTCACCGTGGGATATCCCTATTTTAATTTTGTTTGTCATGGCACGCCTGGATTAAAGGGACCGCATAAAAAAATAACGAAAAAGAAGCCGGACTCCTACCCCGCTGCCTCCTTTACCCCTGTAGTTAAAAGGGACCTTATTGAATGAAGGTCCGGCAATATCCAGGTGTATAAAAGGATAATCGGTAAAATGCTCAAGAAATTTTCCTGCTGTGATGGCTCCGGCGTATTTTCCTCCTATATTCTTCAGGTCCGCAATATCTGATTTTAACTGTTCCTTGTATTCGTCCCAGAAGGGGAACTCGGCTATCCGTTCGGAACTGTATTCGCCACACTCTTTCAGGAGTTCCATGATCTCACGGGAGGCATTGCCCATCCCTACAATCCCAAATTTGTCGATCGCCATATGTGCCGAACCCGTCAGGGTGGAAAGCTCGATTACCAGCTCGGGGTCATACTGTTTGGCATAGCTGAGTGCATCGGCAAGCAGCATGCGCCCTTCCGCATCGGTATTCAGTACTTCCACGGTGCTTCCATCGTACATGGTAATTACATCACCGGGAACATAAGCATTGCCATCGGGTCTGTTATCGGTAGCAGGTACCAGTCCGACCACCCAGACAGGCAGTTTGTTTTTTGCCAGAGCATAAAATGCTCCTGCAACGGCAGCAGCCCCTCCCATGTCACATTTCATGTAGTCCATGGAGTCGTTTGTGGGTTTCAGGCTCAGTCCCCCGGTATCAAAAACCACCCCCTTCCCAACCACTACGATGGGGTGTTCATTTACCGCATTTTCCGGTTTCCAGGTCAGAATGGAGAAGGTTGGCGGATCCAGGCTCCCTTTATTGACGGCCAGAAGCCCGCCCATTTTTAATGTTTCGATTTTGCGTTTGTTGAACACTTCCACCGAAAAACCCGAAGCATCCCCCATCTTCTTAATCTCTTCAGACAGCTGTACGGCGCTCAGGTAGGAGAGTGGCTCATTCACCAGGTCGCGCGTAAAACAGACTGCCTGAACCAGATTCTCCAGCTTAACCACCTGATCTTCACCTATACTTTCATCCTGGAGCCGCAATTCACCGAGTGTATATTTCCTGGACGGGTCTTTCGAAAGATATTTCAGGAACTGGTAGTTGGTCAGAGCCAGGCCTTCGGCAAAAGCGATACACTCTTCCTGGTCCACACCTCCGTTGATTACGGTAAGAGTTGTTATCTCATGATCGATCAGCAGGGGATGAATCTCAAATCCTGCCTTCCGCGCATTTTCGAGCCGGATACTTAAGGAGAGATTTCCCTTTTCCAGGCTCTGGTAACAAATAAGGTGGTCCAGCCGGTTTATCAGGGCAGTATTCTTTACCCCTGCCAGGCGCTCCCTGATATAGGCTTTCTCCGCCGGGTCTGAAACTGCATCAAAACCGGGTGTTTCCTTTCTCACCAGGATCAACCGGCTGCCTTCAATTTCTCTGTTTTGATTCTTCTTAATCTGCATCTCTATCCTCTTTATACAATGGTAAAGAAAAAGTAAAGGTCGATCCCACTTCTTCCTTACTCTCTATCTCCAGTGTTCCGTTATTTTTCTCCAGCAAATCCTTCACCAGTTGTAAACCCAGTCCGGTTCCAATCTCCTGGTCCGTACCGGTGGTGCTATCCAGGTAACCTTCTTTGCGTATTTGTTTTAAGTATTCAGGTTTCATGCCGATTCCGGAATCGGCCACAGAACAAAAAACAGTATTTATTTCCTGCCAGGCCCTGATCCGGACCGCCCCGCCTTTACGTGTAAATTTAATGGCATTGGCCAACAGGTTTCTTAATACGATATTTACGAAAACAGGATCGGCATAGGCCTTAATCCCTGCTTCGATATCGGTCGAGAATTCGATTCCTTTCTGAATGGCCATATGCTGAAAAACAACTTCTGTCTCCCGGATAGCCCTCTCCAGATCCAGCCCGGCAGGATTAATCTGCAATTTGTCAGATTCGCTTCGTCCCCAGTAAAGCAGATTATCCAGGAGGGTCAGAGCCGCCTGCGAGGATTCCCGGAGAGAATTTACCACATGTTTCTTGGCAGCGAGTTCCGGTTTACCCGCCAGGAGCTCGGAGAACTGTGCCACACTGGCAACGGGATTTTTCAGATCGTGTGCGATCACCGAAAGGACTTTGTTCTTAAACCTGAGCGAGCTGTCCAACTGCATCCTTTCCATGTTATTATGGACCCATTGAATGATCACCATCACGGCCATGGCAAAAATCACCACCTGAAAAGAAATTTGTGACAGATAGGTGGCGGAGACTGAACCGGCTGAATTAGCCAGGAGGATATCGTTGATCAAAGCTAAAAGCATAAAGGAAAGCGAGGCAAAGAAAATGGCATCGACTCCCCTCCCTCTGATGGTTCCAGTAAAACTGATTACCAGATAGTGGGCGAGAAAAAGAAACAGGAGCGGCTGATAGCCAAGCATCTCATAGGTGAACAGGTGAACCGGCAGAATAAACAGCGAGATACTGGCCAGAACCATCAGGATGGTATTCACCTGAATGATCCGGTTCATATAGGGACGGGGAAAGACCTTATGCAGGAAGATGATCCCAAAGAGCTGGGCCAGGTAAGAGCCCAGGTACTCCATCCGGATCTGCCACGACCAGGAAGTATCCACGAATAAGTTCGACAAATAGAGTCCCGTATTGACCGATCTTATCAACATCCCCAGGGTCGTAAGGGCAAAGATCAGCATCAAGGCCTCCTTCCTGGTGAATGACCAGAAAATCAGGGAAAAGATCATAAAGAAGAAGAGAACCCCGATGGTGGAGTAGTCGTACATACGTTGCCTCTCCTTCCCCTTCAGTACCTGGCCGGGACTCCCGATCACAAGCGATTGCCAGAATCCCCCCCTGCGGTGATGAAAGTTGGATACCTGGATAAGAATATGGAGCGTATCGCTTTCCGGGGTAAAACATAGCTCATTTATCTTATACCAGGGTTTCTCCTCTTCCCTGCTTGTTCCCACGCTTCCGTTTTTACTCACAAGTTTCCCGTTCAGGAATAGTTTGTAAGCCACATCGAAGAGCGGAATATCCATGCAGATCTCCGAATGAAAGTCCCCGGGAAGGATTAGTTTCAGGCTATAGGTTCCATAGCCCCAGCCACTCAGAGATTTGCCATTAGTTTTATAGCTTTTCCAGTAGGAGGGGACCGTTACCGGAATGCCGCTTGCTTCATGCCGGATGTAATTTTCAGGTGTCAGCAGAGCTTCCCAGTAAAACATCCATTCCCCGTCCAGGTCAAAGATGCTCTGATCATCCAGCACCACCTCTCTGAGATCAAGAAGGCCTTTAATTGAATCCGGAATTCTTTGGTTGGCGGAGAGCATTGAAAATCCGGACGTTAGAAACAAAATTGTTATGAAGAGGGCCCTTTTCATCCTTAGCAAATGTAATAATAAATTGACTTTAATGGAGCATTGTTGTATTTTGCATGTATGGGATGGCAGGCTGTATGGCCTTCATGAAACCTTAACTAAACCAGCTGAACTATGAGATACACAATTCTTTCTATTCTTATTATCGCAGTTTTTGCACTTACAGGCTGCGAGGAAGCCATTGATTATGAAAAGGAAAAAGCCGCCATAATCGCCGTAATGGATAAGGAAACACAGACCTATATTGACCGGGATTTTGAGGGGATGTTCTCCACTCATTTGCAGGATTCGACGAATATCCGCTTAACTGCGGGTGCCGATAATTATGTATTTGCCGAAGGTTGGGAGGATGTGTCGAGACACATGACAGGAAATCAGACCGAAGACGATCTCGGTCCCGATTTGCATATTAATGTGGAAAAATTTAATTACCGGATGAAGATTTGTAATGAGTCGGCCTTTGTGGTTTGCAATCAGGTCTGGACCTCCAGATATGATGATGATGTGACCGAGATTGAAAGTATCCAGGTACGGTTCCTGGAGAAGATTGACGGCGAGTGGAAGATCTCATTTGTCTCCTATATAGGGACTTCCGGGTATAATGATGTTGAGGAGACCGAAGAGCTCTTCGACTAGTACTCTGCTAAGCACGGAAGAATGGCCAGGTTAAGGTTTCCGGATGGCAACCTCTTTGGATTCACTCTGCCATAAACCATGCCTGGTACAGGCCGACATGGCCGAAAGGTTCATACTGACAGGACCGGGTACAATAAAAAAGTCGATCTCCATATGTTCCGGGTGGTTCCCCAGGGTTCCAGGGGCAAAATGTGCTTCAGCAAGAAAGGTCTCTCTGTTCCACAGCTGCACATAGTTGATGAAATGATCCGGGTCATCGGGATGGCTGTATTCGCTTCCCAGGCGAACCTTCACCCTGAATTTTTCACCTTCAGTGGCATAGTTGTCGCAGATGACGACAGGGGTATGGCGGTCGAAATAGTCTTTTCGCACCTCCTTCTCCTCTTTGGATATATCGACCGGATTAAAAATACGGGGCATTTGTCTGGGATTTTTTCATGTTAAACATACATAAAAAATCATCGGATCTGAAAGAATCATTGGTTGAGAGTGCGGAATTTACGAACTTACCAGGGCTTATGGTACAGATTTCAGATAAGGAACCTGGCGTCCTTGAAGTCAGGGCTCTCGTCAAAAAGTACGGGGAACTGACTGCGGTTGATCAACTTTCCCTGCAGATTAAACAGGGAGAGGTATTTGGCATTCTGGGGCCCAACGGAGCCGGTAAGACCACCTCTATAGGAATGATGTGTGGTCTGCTCAGACCCGATTCGGGGGAGGTCCTTATTCATGGAGAGCCTGTTCCCCCGGGCGGAGGCCGAGCTATCAGGTCCAGGGTGGGGATTTGTCCACAGGAGAATATCCTCTGGAACAAGCTCAGCTGTTTTGAGCAGCTGGTGTTCAGTGCCAGGATGTATAACGTACCCCGGGGCCTGGCGCGTTCCAGGGCAGACCGGCTGCTGGGGGAGATGGGTCTGGAATCCAAAAGGAACAGTCTGGCCGGGACTCTTTCGGGGGGCTTGAAACGCCGCCTGAGTGTAATCATGGCCCTGATGCATGACCCCGAAATTATGGTCTTTGACGAGCCCGAAGCAGGACTGGACCCCCAGAGCAGGGTGCTGGTCAGAGATTTCATCCGGGAAAGGGCCCGGGACAAAACCGTGATTGTAACAACCCATAATATGGATGAAGCGGACCGCATGGCCACCCGGGTGGCGATTATCGATATGGGCCGGCTGCTTCAGGTAGATACCCCGGAAAATCTGAAGAGATCCATTGGCAGGGGAGATGTGATGGAGTTAAAGCTTCAGTCCGGCAATCCGGCCGGTCTGGACAGGGCAGCCGGGACATTAAATTCGCTCGGTTATAAGGTGAAGAGGCAGGAGGACCGGGTAAATATCCGGGCCATGAATCTGGTGCCCAGGATTCATGAAATATACCGGATACTTGAGCATGAAGGGATTGCCATCCAGGAAATGAAGATCCGGGAAAACACCCTGGAGGACGTATTTATTCATCTCACCGGTAAAAGTTTTAGAAAATGAGGTGGTACGCGGTATTTGTTAAAGGGCTGAAGGAGCAGATACGGGAGTACTGGATCCTGGTAATGACCGTTTTGATGGCCCCTCTGTTTATCGCCATCTATTACCTGATGGGCGAGTCGGAAGATCCGCAGTACGATGTGGTCCTGGTTAACCTGGACAGCGGAACGGAACTGAATGGTGAGCCTGTCAATCTGGGTGATTCAATCCTCTCTTATTCCGGTATCCTTTCCGGACTGGATGGCATGCAGATGCTGAATTTCAGTGCTTCAGGAAGCAGGGAGGGGGCCCTGGAAAAGTTGAGAAACCGTCAGGCCGATATGGTGGTGGTCCTGCCCGCTGATCTGTCTTCCTCGGTGGCCGGGCCCCATGCTACAGCCGGTCTGCCCGCCATCCTGGAGCTTATTGGGGATGTCACTCATATGGAGTACATCGTAGGGGCTCTTTGGTCGGAGGAACTGATCAACCGCTTCTTACTGGAAGCTGCAGACATCCGGATGCCCTTTACCTGGCAGGAAACCACCCTGGGTTTTTCCGGGGAACGCAGCTATTTTGAACTCTACCTTCCGGGTCTTCTGATTCTCTCCATTATCATGATCATATTCTCTGCTTCAGCCGCCCTGGTCCGGGAACCGGAATCCCGCACCCTGGAGCGTCTCAGGATCTCCAGGCTAAGTGCCGTGGAGTTTCTCGGGGGCATTTCGCTGGTTCAGATCCTGGTGGCCATTATTTCCGTGCTTCTGGCCCTGCTGACCGGAATGGCACTCGGGTATACGCTTATTCCGGGAACCCTGGGTTTTATCCTGCTCATCTCAATTCTTACAGCCATTTCCATGATCAGCTTCAGTCTTTTGGTAGCTGCCATGTGCCGCTCCGTTAAGGAAGTGGCCATTCTCGGCACCTTCCCGCTTTTCCTGCTCATGTTCTTCACCGGGGCTGCCTTCCCGATCAGTGGAGGCTACCTCTTTTCCCTGGGAGAGTATCCGGTGATGCTTAATGATATCCTCTCTCCCAAATTTGCGGTGGAGGCCCTGAACAAGGTGCTGATCAGGGGCCTGGAGGTAAAGGAGACTATACCCGAGATGCTTGCTTTGGTATTGCTTACCCTGGTTTATGCACTGACAGGGGCCTGGGCCTTCAGGTGGAGACATATGAGGGCTCATTAAGAGCAGGCAGGAAACTCTTCGGCCAGGGACCAGATGGTCTCGTTCATGCTGGAAATCAGGTGGAGTGTTTCTGTCTGAGTTTTCTTGTTTCCGAGACGTTTATCACCTTTCGAAGCAGGTCCGTGCGAAGGGTCACATAGAGCGTCAGAGTATAGATCCAGATGATGATCATGTTGTACCAAAGCGTTCCTATCTCCAGCCTGCCAATCTGTTTGTTGGGGGCATAGAGATGCGCCTTTCCGAACCTGGAGGTGGGTTTCATATAAACAGGTTCATATTTCCGGATCATACGGCCGTCTATTTCAACCACCTTATCGAGTTCGTTCCGGTTCAGCAAGAGTTCAGAGAGGCTCTTATTATGATACTTGTTCCGGAAGCTGGTATATCCTTCCACACCTTCCTCTCTTTCTATCATGGCTTTATCAAGACGATCCTTCTCTTCTTTTCCGTTCCGGACCCTGGTGCGTGTATAGTCCCTGATCGCATCGAAGTAGGATTGAATCGCCACAGCAGTGGAATCATCAAAGGGCATCAGCCCGGGAGTCAGTGAACCGTAGAAAGGAACTTCCGGAATTAGTTTTCCCATCTCAGTCACCTGCCGGTAGAACGTTTGCACCTCTGCCCCGGTACTCTCCAGGACTTCTCCATCCCGGACCCTTAACCTCAACGGATTAAGTTTTCCCTGCAGTTCCATGATCAGATAGGACATGAGATAATCGGCGCTGCTGATCTCCTGTTCAATATCAAAGTACTCTCTCTGGAAGCGGTTGCTTTTGAACTGCTCCACGGCCAGTGCTTCATAGGCCCACCGGGATGTCATAATATTTCCAATGGCAGGCACATATTCGTATTTGGTCAGGCTTTTATGAAGCTTGTCGTACTTCACCAACACCCCGCAGAAGAGTATCTGTGGAATCAACAGGAAGGGCACAAGGATATAGATGGTGATCACAGAATTCAGTCCCGCCGAGATATTCAGTCCAAGAAGATTTGCAAAACAGGAGGTGGAGAAAAGGACCAGCCAGTAGGTGAGCAGCATTCCCTTAATCTCAAAAATCAGGTTCCCGATCAGCACATAGGAGAGCGACTGGATGGCAGAGATGGCAAACATGATCAGGATCTTGGAGTGCAGATAACTCCCCCTGCTCAGATTCAGAAAGGATTCCCGCTGCAGGATTTTCCGGTCCTTGATGATCTCCTCCGAACTAAGGGTCATTCCCAGGAAGAGGAAAACCACTACGCTCATCAGCAGGTATGCGGGAAGATTCTCGTTGTTATAAAAGACATAGGCTGCCGGATTATCGGAGTTGCCACTGAAATATTTAGTGAAGAAAGCCATGATCACCGCCAGCAGGGGAGCTTCCAACAGGGTGATCAGTATATACTGTTTGTTCGTGAGCTTGGTGAGCAGATCCCTGGTAAAGAAAATTTTGATCTGCTTCAGCAGGCCGGGTATGCTATATTGACTCTCGGGAAGTCCAACCTTGGGGACGGGCTCCTCAGGAGGATTCTCCTGCTGGCGGTTAAACAGTTCCGCCCACTCCCTGGGGCTTGTTTTCCGGGTACGCGACAATTTGCCGTGCTCGTTCACAATCTTGGCCTCGATGATCTGAAGCACCTGGTCCGGATCTATATTGCCACAGCAGGCACACTGGTCCTCTTTGGCATTGGCATGATTGCTTTTTGTTTTAAAATAGACCACTGCTTCTGCTGGATTCCCGCAATAGATCTGGTAACCTCCCTTATCCATAAAAATGATCCGGTCGAACATTTTGTACAGCGTTGAGGATGGCTGGTGGATATTCACGAAGACCAGTTTCCCTTTAAAAACCTGTTCCCGGAGAAGGTTCATCACCATTTCAGAATCGACCGATGAAAGCCCGGAGGTGGGCTCATCCACAAAGAGTACAGTGGGCTCCCTGATCAGTTCCAGTCCAATGTTTACCCGTTTACGCTGACCGCCGCTAATCACCTTGTTAAGGGGCTTACCCACTTTCAGGTCACGGATTTCATAAAGGTCCAGATCCTGCAAAACCTGGTCAACAACTTTATTAAGCCGGGATTCGTCGTAATTGTCCAGGCAGAGTTTTGCATTGTAATAGAGGTTTTGCCTGACGGTAAGTTCCTCCAGTAAAAGGTCGTCCTGGGGGATAAACCCGATAATCCCCTTTAATTGTTCTTTTTCCTTTTCATCATACAGGTTAAATCCATTGATCAGGATCTCCCCCTGCTGGGGCTTCAGGTTTCCATTCAATACATTAAGCAGGGTAGATTTACCCACTCCGCTTCCTCCCATAATTCCGATCAATCGACCCGATTCTTCCTGGAGGTTAAATCCATGGATGCCATTGTCGCTGTTCTTAAAGCGGAATTCAACGTCCCTGGCAACAAAACTAATACGGGAGCTGAATGAGGCGACGGAAAAGACCCCTGCCACATCCGTATAGTAAATGGTATCAATCTTCTGTCCCCGAATGGAAGCTCCGTGATCGAAGGTGTAGGTGATCCCCGGCAGGATATGCTGACCGTTCAGATACAAATCTTCTTTTCCCTGATAGCGAAGCACATAAGTATTAACACTCTTTATATTCAGAAAAGAGATTATCCCTTCCAGGTAATGATTATGAATATGATGTACCCCTTCCACACCCGCGTCATGGTCGCTGCTGATTACCAGAACAGCTTCCTTTTCCGGAATTTCTGTCAGAGAGTAGATAACAAAATGGAGGATCTGATGGAATTCTTCATCATCCAGATAGAAAGCTGTAGCCACCGTGTGAAGGAACTCCAGTTCAGTGTCGTGAACCACAATCCCGTAAGCAATGTACTCCACCAACTGGATAATTACATAAATCTTTTGCCTCTGTTCCAGCTCCTCGTTGATTTGTTCGCATATGGAAAGGATACGTACGGCCGTCAGAGAGGTCCTTTTTTTTCTCCTCCGGCTTTGCTTATCAATGGTATCCTGATGGTAATGATGCAGGTAGTTCTCAAAGATAGCCATGTACTTCTCCGTAAGTTCACTGTTTAGCTGACGGGAAAGGAAGGCGCGTATTATGGACCTCTCTTTTTCTGAAACCTCTTGAATTTCATCGATATCCACAATTAATGCAAAGAGCTGCATCATTGCTTTTAATATGGCTTCACTCATATTTTAAAGTGTATATACGAATATATTCAAATATAAGTGCTTACCCCCAGAATGTGCATAATTTTTCTTATTTTGACTTTCTGATGAATAACAAAAAGGCCATAATCGATTTTGAAGGCAGTATCTCCTTTGAGATCATGGAAAAGCTGCTGAACCAGCTGAAGTCGGCCCGGCAGTTTAATGCACTCAGAAAGCCCGTCAGGAAAAGGGTTTATGGGACTGTGGTAGAATCCATTGACAATATTTTCAAGTATGCCATTCCCTTTCAGACCCATGGAGGGGACCTGGACAGACCTCCCCAGATACAGGTCAGGGAGCAGGGAGGTAAATTTATAGTTAGTGCAGGAAACCTGATCCGGAATAAGCAGGTGGAGGATCTGAAATATAAACTGGACCGCATTAACCAGATGGACGACGATGCGCTAAAATCTCTCTATGAGGAAGTGATTAACAAAGAGGCTACCGAAGAGGACCGGGGTGCCGGTCTCGGACTTATTACAATGGCTATGCGGACCGATGAAGCTATTCGTTACCAATTCGAACCTGCAGGTCCGGATCACTCCTATTTTTCAATGCAAATCATAATAAAAGAATAAGCAATGGAAAAGTTAATTATTGAAGCAACGGATAATTCACCCCGGATCGTTCTCGATCCGGAAGCCAGGTATTTCGAGTTCTCAGGTGAATCTCGGCCGGAAAACGTTCGTAAGTTTTATCTGCCCATCCTGGAGTGGATGGAGGATTATACATTCAGTCAGGAGAAACTTAAGGAAAATGAACGAAGCCCCGGCCTGTCGTGCCAGTTTAATTTTGAGTATTTTAACTCCACTTCTGCAAAGTATATCCTGGATATTTTCAAAGCTCTCAATGCCATCAATGCTCTGGGTATAAAACTTAAGATCAAATGGTTATATGAAGAAGACGATGAAGATATGCTGGAGGTGGGCCAGGAGATGTCCAGAATGTCTAAGCTCCCTTTTGAATATATTAAAAGTGATACCTGAGTAATAACAAGCTAAATCTTTATTCCCATCACCACGATATCATCAATTTGTTCAACACTTCCCTGCCAAAGGGCCATTTTTTCCGCCAGGATCGCTTTTTGTTTCTCCATTGGTTGATCCTGAATCCGAAGCAGAAGTTTCCTGAAATTGACCGCCCTGAATGTTTTTCGCAGAGGGCCTCCCAGCTGATCCACGTATCCGTCTGAGAAAAGATAGAGAGAATCCCCCTTTCTTAACCGGATGGTATTACTGGTAAATGGGTCAGGCTCCTGATCATAGATCCCGATGGGCATCCTATCGGGACGAAAGTGCTCTAAGGCTCCGTCCCTGATCAGGTACAGGGGCCTGTTCGCTCCGGAATACACCATAGAATTGAGTTTCAGGTCGATCACGCAAAGGGCAATCTCTATACCATCCCGGGCCTCATCCCTGGATCCGGTCTGATGCATCGATGCAATTACCACTTCCCGCAATTCTTCAAGAATCTTTCCTGGATTCAGGTCCACACTTCTGTTTACAATCTCATTCATAGAGGCTATCCCCAGCATACTCAGGAAGCCCCCCGGCACCCCATGCCCGGTGCAGTCGGCTACCGCAATCAGCAGTTTATGATCCTTTTCCCGGGCCCAGTAGTAGTCTCCGCTTACGATATCCCTGGGCTTGAACAGGATGAAGGAGTCGGAAAGATGTTGTTTTAAGAGGTGAACCGGAGGAAGTATGGCCGACTGGATCCTTTTGGCATAGTGAATACTGTCCAGAATTAATTCTTTCTGTTTCGATATGGTGTCTCTTTGAAGAGTAGCCTGATTCAGCTGTGCTTCGATTTCTTCCTTTTGTGTTTCAATCTCCTCTTTCTGCTCCACCACCTCCTGGGTTCTCTCTTTCACCTTCTTCTCCAGGTCCCTGTTCATGGCAGAGATGCTCTCCACGTGATTGTGAATCTTTTCAGTCATTTCATTGTAGCCTTCGGCCAGTTCTCCAAGCTCGTCGTTGGTGCGTACAATGGTAAACTGCTCCAGATCCCCTCCCCTGGTATTTCTTATATGGATCAGTAGCTCCTTCAAAGGCCAGCTGATGTCGCGATTGGTCCAACGGATAAATAGAAGGAGGTAAATAAAGGAAACCAGGATCCCGTTTCCGATTCCTACCAGCATCATGATAGAATCTATGGCATTCACATAAAAAAACTTCTTATTTCCTTCTGCCGAAGGGCTGTCTTTCCCTATCCCCATAATATCACTCCAGGGACCGAACAGGATTTCCCGGTGATCGTCCGTGTAATGATCCAGCTCCAGCTCTTTAAGGGTAGTGATGCTTAGCACCAGGTACACCATCACCACCACTAGCGGCAGGAAGGTAGTCATCCCGCTGGCCACCATAAGACGGTTCCTGATCTTTCCGCCCTTTTTCCGGAATATCTGTTTTCGTAATTCTTTTCCGGAATAGATATGATCGATATATTTGATATGGACCCGGTGCTTCTGCCAGTAATAAACAAAGAGAAACTCCAGAAGGGTAGCCACGATGGTCAGGTAGTGCAGCTGGATAAACATGCTTCTCTCCACTTCCTTATCCAGGGTGACTTCTGAAACCAGGAAAATCAGGGAATAGATGATTACCACAATATTAGGCATGGTGACAATCAGACTGTTGACCAGGGGAAGTCTGAAGAGGCGCTTCTTGCAAAGGGCCAGGAGCTTCTGAGGAATTTCTTTCTTCCTTTGCCGCTTTTTGAAAAAACGTTTGAAAGGAGAATTATAGAGAAGTCCGGACAGGAGGCTCACGCCCAGCAGTATAAAAAGAAGAAAGAAGTAACGGGAAAAGGGCCCTTTCTCTGAAAACATACTCAGGCCTTTTTGTTCGTCGGGGTGTGGCCCTATCAGGATATCCTCTTCTGCAGCCAGGGAAGATGTATTGCCTCTGCTCTTTTCCTGTTGAACCGCTTTATCAACCAGTATATCAATATCCCCCTGAATGGTCTTGTTCACCATGCTGTCGATATCCCCTTCGCTGAATCCGGGAATGCTGTCCATGGCAGACCGCAAAGAATCGGCATTTTCGGCGACCTGTCTGGTCCCACCGGCACGATTCTCGATAAAATCGGGCACATTCTGAAAAATAATAAACCCGATAAATGGAAATACCAGAAAGAAATAGAGCAGGATGGAGGACAGGTATATCCTCAGTCCGTAAAATTTGGGAATGCTCTTTTGTTCCATTTTTCTTCCTTTCGGAGAAAAATAAAAGTAATGGAGATATTTATGAAATCAAAAGTAAGTTGTCCTTTATGCTAGACATTGTTGCCCGACCACTCCTCCGGCCAGTCGGATAGTCCTTTATAAAATAGCAGATGTTCAAAATGGGGCTTAACCTTATCCTCAATGGCCAGCATCTCATCAGCCGTAAGGGGCTCAAATTCCCTGGCGATCTGCAGGTTTTCTTCCAGTTCTGCAATTTTGTCAATCCCCACGATGATCGTGCTGACCGGAAGGGACATGGTATAAGTCATGGCCTCTTTCATGGTGAGAATGCCTCCATGGGAGAAGATCCGGTCACGGGCCGGAATTTTCATCCCGATGATTCCCATATTTTTTTCCACTGCCGTGGGAAGCAGTTTTTCTATATAGGGATTGAAATGCTTATCAGCAGCATTCAGGGCCATCAGTACGGCATCGAAAGGATAGCGGTCTACCAGTTCCTTCATGGGATCGGGATCGGCATGGCCAGTGATGCCCAGGAAACGGACTACCCCCTCCTCCTGTGCCTGGATGAGGGCCTTCATGCATCCCTCATCTGAGAATATATAATCGATGTCTTCATCCCCACCCGGTTTAATGTTGTGTATCTGCCAGAGGTCGATCTTATCGGTCTGCAGGTTCTTCAGAGAACTTTCCAGATGCCGTTTGGCCCCGTCATAACTCCGGTCATGGGTCTTGGTGGCCAGGAAGACCTCGCTGCGGCGGGTCTTCATCACCTCGCCCACATGCCGTTCGCTGGTGCCCCTCAGGTGGTCTCCCTCACTGCTGTTCCCGTCCATGCCATACCAGGCCGAGGTATCGATGTAGTTAATGCCCAGATCAATGCACTTATTGACAATGGCTATGGCCTGCTCCTTCATACCCACCTGTTCCACGGTGGCCTGGGCCCCCAGGCTGTAAATACCCACCGTCTCCCCGGTGGCGCCAAAGGGTCGCTGTGGGATCTTTAGCAGGGATCCGGAGCCGCTCCCCGAGGTAGTGCAGGACTGGAGGCTGCCCAGCAAGGGTGCCATTCCCATGGCAGAAGTGCCGGCGATCAGTTTTCTTAAGAATTCTCTTCGGGTGTTGTCAAGCTGAAGTCTCATGGCTGGTTTATTTTTAGTTTGTTCTTTTATTTTTGCAATATAACACCTTAAATCCTAACAGTCAATAGGACGAGCTTACCAATGTTTTGGCGGAGGCAGGTTCATGCTGTCCAGGAGTACAATAAGCCTGGGATCGTCTATTTTGAAAGGTTCCTTTGAAAATATGTTCATCCCGACATAGGGGATATTGGCATCCTGGTCCTCATAAGCCTTTTCCATCCAATCCATGGCTAAGGAAGGATTACCTGCAGCTGCATATACCAAAGCTAAATCAAAAGGCCTTACCTGGCCGGTATTTAAATAATCCCTGGCCAGCAGGTTTACGGCTGCTTTAAAACCTTCCTTTTCATATAAATTTAAAATGTCCTGACTGGCTTGTTTGTCGATGGACAGGGCGCTTGTCCAGGCCTCAAGTGCTTTAACAAATTCCTCCTTATATAAATATGCTACGTATAATCCCGACAGGGCGGCACCATTGCCCGGAGCAAGCGACAGGGCCTGTTCTCCCAGCTCAATGGCTTTTTCGGACTCTCCGGTAAATGACAGGGTCATGGAGGATAAACCCAGAACCATGGGATTCATGGGATCCAGGTCTATCGCGATGCTGGCCTGTGCTTTGGCTTCTTCATCCCTTTTCAGTATCATTAAGAGATGAGCATAATACAAATGGCTCAAGGCATCATTCGGATTGATTTCCAATACGGATAAAAATTCGTTTTCACCCTTCTCCCAGTTAAATTCTGTCCAGACACTGGCCAGGGCGCTGACATATAGAACAAATGCAGAATTGGGATCCAGCTTTGAAGCTTTCTCAAGATTCTCGTATATTCTAGGTATGGTGATGGATGGCGGAGCAAACCCGTACTGCCTGATGGCACCCCAGTAATAAGCCACTCCTGCATATGGCTCGGCCCATCCGGGATCAGTGGCAATAGCTTTATTAAAATAATCCAGGGCCAGTTGGATGGATTCACCTGTAAAAAGCTCCCAGTTATACAGGCCTTTCAGATAATAATCGTATGCTTCGCTGTTGACGGACCTGGCACTGGCCATTAGTTGCACTTCTCCCGGGGTGAGCTGTACCTTGACTTCATTGGCAATCTGTTTGCATACCCGGTTATAGAGGCTCATGATCTTACTTTTTTCCTCCGTATATTCACCAATCCAGAGCTGTTTTTCCTCGGGAAAAGAGGAGATCACCCTGATCTGAATGCATACACTGTCGCCGTAACACATCACAGTGGGTTCAACCACTGCATCCGCATTTAGCTTTGAGGCCATTTCCGGGAGAGCCATATCCATATTTTTATACATGCTGGCCGTGGTTTTTGAAATAACCCGCAATCCACTGATCTTTCCCATATCTCCGATGAGCGATGAGTGCATTCCGGCTGCCACATAATCAAGCTGATCATCGCCGGTAAAATTATCAAAGGGCAGCACCAGAAGGGACTGGATATCTCCTGCCCGGAGGGTGTTTTTCGGACCAAGTAAATTGAAGATGATCAAAGCCACGATGACCACCAGGCTGACGTAGGTGGCCGCCTTCCAGGCCCGGGATTTGGCCGGTTTTTCTCTCCTGGAGAGCTCTGAAAGGGGTTTCGTCCTTTCCATTCCTCCCGGCGTAATGTCGAAGACCCAGGCGATGATCAAATTGACTATAGCTCCCAGTATCAGTAGCCAGAGGACCAGGTCGATGGTCCAGTCCGGAAACCCCCAACGAGGGAAAATAATAGTTGCCGCTTCAAGAATAATGAATGCAGAGCCGGCATAGATGGCCAGGGAACGCAATACTTTACGTCTGAGCACTTCGGTCCAGAAGCGGGAAAACGGTCTTGGTGACCGGGGCATGTTGGGTATAGCTTGTTTGATGCAATTTACGGTCTTCAGCCATTCAAGTCAAGTGGGGTTTGTCCTTGTTAAGCGGGCAGACTTTCCGAGCTGTATCAAACTGATTGACCCACTACAGAGGCAGGATTGTTGCCAGTTGGCTCCATTTGAATTACGCGAGCGCATTCCCCGTAGCTCTGCTGCGGGGTAAGCGAGCACATTTAAAATAAACAATTAATCGATGATTCCTCGCAGCTTGCTGCGAGGAGAATCAATACCTCTTCCACACTGGAAAGTGCTTTGGCCAAATCGCCCGGATAAAAACGGATGCAAAAGTGGGCCACATCCCGTTCATTGCGGATCTGCAGATTTCCCATGGGAGTATAGAGGTCCTCGAAATGAAAATTCTTGAAGGCTCCCACCACCTGGCTTCCAAAAATCTCCCGGCTTTCCGCGGAATCCCAGCCTCCCAGATCGTCGAGCAAAGATTGGTTGATCAGGCATACCCGGTCAGATTCGGCGGGAAAAAAATTGCGTCCATAGATCAGTTCCAGTTCAAAGGTTTCCAGAAAGCGGTAGTCGGCAGAAATTTGAGAAGCGGCCGCCTGATCACTGATTGAATTGTTCCAGATAGTCCCCGGGGTTCCCATGGAAGTACAGCAGCTTTTCACCATGGCCAGGGAGGAAATTTCCTCCATCATGGCAGGCGCTTTGTCTTCGATGCGAGGGTGCACCAAGAGGCGGACCAGCAGTTCGGTGCTAAAACCCAGATCCTTATCCTGGACATACCTGAGTTGTTTGACCAGGGTGATCAAAGAAATGACCAGGGCCATCAGGACCGTGAACTGGACAATGGTAAGCAGGCGGCGAATATCGAAGCTCCGCCTGCCGGGACGAGTCTGTTTGAGCAACAGTTCCCGGGGTTGCAGCCTGAGGATGGCCAGGGCCGGATAAATTCCTGAAATGACAGCCACTGCAGGCAATCCAAGCAGTATCAGCAACAGGGTAAGGGGATCCTTCAGGACCATCAAAAGATCAATTTCTTTCCCGAGGATGCTGCCCAACACGGGCTTCAGGAAGATGGCCAGCACAAAGGCGAGCAAGAGAGCCAGCACCACCTGGAAAAAAGCTTCCCGGATAAACTGCCGGATCAGCAACGGGCGATCCGCGCCAAAAACCTGCTTGACAACCAGTTCGTGCAGTCTTCCGGTACTCTGGGCAATGGTCAGGTTGATGTAATTGAATACAGCCAGGACCAGAATGATGAGGCTCAGCCAGCCAAGGAGGTTTAAAAGTTTTACATTGGCGTGCTGCAGGCCGTCCCCCTGGGTAAGGATATCAAAATAGGCATCCCTGAATGGATGCAGGGAATATTCCCGCCCTTCACGCCAGTCCATGTAAGGATGTATCAGGGCTGTCAGGGTGTCCTGCAGGAACTCTGGTCCGTTTCCCGGATGAAACTTCAGGAAGATGTTATACAGGTAGGCTTGTTTGTCGTTGTACCCGGTCAGGCTGTAAGTAATCCGGAGATCTGCGCTGCAAAACAAATCCCCCTGCAGCGAGCTCTTCTCCGGGAAGTCCTGCACCACGGCCACTACCTCCACATGGAGTTCATGGGATACATTCAGGACCTGACCGATCGGATTCTCTTACCCAAAGATCTTCCGGGCAGCACTCCGGGTCAGAACAGCCTGATGAGGATCGCGGAATAAATGATCTCTTTGTCCGGACAGCACCGGAAGGGAGAAAACCCGGAAGAAGCCTGAATCGGTATGCACCACCCGCATGTCAAAATTTTGTTCCTTATACAGCACTGGAGATGGATTAATTAACACTTTGGTGGCAGCACTTACCTGGGGGAACTCGCTCAGCAGTTTGTCGCGGGACTGTTCAGGGATGCGGGAAAAATGATCGTTGGTCAGGATCCGGTAGATTTTTCCCACTTCAGGAATGGATGAATCGTATTGTTTTTCGGAGCGGATAAAGGAGAGCAGCAATACCACCACAGCCAGACTCAGCGAAAACCCACCAATGGAGATCAGGGAAAATACTTTGTTCCTGCTCAGGGACCGGTAATAGAGTTTGAGGGTTTTCATTGGCTAAGCATAAAGTTATAATATCCGGGAACTCTTAATGAAGATTCAAGTATATTTTTTTGGAATCGGGTGTTCTTTGTATTAACTTATTAAGCTAAAATTCAAATATTTGGACAAATGAAAGGCTATAGTTTAATTTTGCGTTGTTGATTTGATCAATTCTTCATACCCTTGAGCAATCAGCTTGTACCTGTTGC
>JARGFM010000020.1 GCA_029210725.1 Bacteroidales bacterium
ATAACGTTTCATGGCATGAAACTGAAGTACCTTTTGTCATTGCCAATAAGTCAGGTCTGCGACTTGAATCAAGCGGTTCGCTTACCCTGCCGGATAATGCAGTTGTAAAAATAGTTGTGGGTACATGCATTGACCTGATACAAAATCCTGATGGAATCATTAACAGGGATGGTCCGGGAGTATATTTTACCTCCTTACGTGATGATACATTATTAGGGGATACGGATGGCATGGGTTCTGCCCTTGTACCCCAGGATGGTGACTGGCAGGGGATCAAAATCGCTCTTAATCCCCTTACTTATGCCGCATGGTCTAATATTCTATATGATGAAATACACTAATAAAAATCTGAATACATATATCCAAGGTCACTTAATCTAACTTTTAGAGATATGAAACACTTTATAGCGTTTACAATGCTGGTATTCTTATTCAGTTCTTCGTTGAATGCGCAGGATAGCATGTTTGAACTGAAAGACAATGTAGTAAATCTGGGAGTTGGCATTGGTTCCATTTATGGATCTGGCATTTATAGCAATACCACCATACCTCCTGTTTCCATCTCCTTTGAAAAAGGCATTAAGGATGAAGTGCTGGGGAAAGGGGTGATTGGAGTCGGGGCCTATCTGGGCTATACTTCCTACAAATGGCAATATACTTACATCAATACAGATTATGGCTGGAAATATTCGAACATCGTGATTGGTGCACGGGGTACTTTCCACTATCCCTTGCTTGATAAACTGGATACCTATCTGGGGGTCATGCTGGGTTACAATATTGTCAGTTCGAGCTCCTTCGGAACCGATGCGGGAACATATGACTATACACCAGATGCTGGCAGTATTGCGTTTTCCGGATTCGTTGGTGGTCGCTATTATTTCTCAGACACATTCTCCGGATTTGCTGAATTGGGATATGGTATTGCCTATCTTAATCTGGGGATTGGCTTTAAATTCTGAGAGATGAATCCAAGTTGTCTTGACCCCGGCGCAAAGTTTGCGCCGGGGTTTTGATATGGTATGGTATGCCCGGCAGGGCACAGATACCTGAAGGTGAAAGTCCTCTATGCGCCCGGATTACGGGATGCTCAAACCTTAACCCGTACACCTGGTGGAGATAGAAAAGCCAGGTATAGAGAAAAGAAGCCCTGGCTTTCATTGAAATATGCCAAAAGTTGCCGGTCTGGAGGTTCTGAAAGTCCTGAAAAAACATCCGGAATTCAAAACCATCCCCGTAGTGGTACTCACCACTTCTTCCGAATCGTCCGATGTACATTCCGCCTACCTGCTTGGCGCAAATTCCTACATTGTAAAACCGGTGGACTTTGAGAAATTCCAGGAAGTGGCCAGGCAAATCGATCTCTACTGGAGGGTATTTAACAAAGTCGATCAATAAGCCACTGCTGCCGGAGCAGCTTCCCAGGAGCTCCGTAATTATTTATATTTGATCTATATTAATTTGCAACTCACTGAACAAGTGCGCACTATTTAACCTCTTTTCCTGAGCGAAGCGGAGAGAGCTTGTCTTCTTCAAAATTGCCACAAAATTGACTTCTACTTTCGGGTAATCAAAATCAAACAAACCACGCAATGAAAAAAACTCTGTTTATAATTCTCTGTTTGTGGGCCTCACAGGCCATTCTGTCCGGACAGCCCGATACTCTGATAATCAACCAGTATGATCTGGAAGGCGTAGTGATTTCGGCCGACAAAAGAGCATCCGGCATCATGGACGTGCCTGCATCGGTAAGTTCGCTTTCTGGTATTTCAGTAAAAAACGACAGGATCGGTTCTACCACTGATCTGACCGGTCCGATCCCCAATTTATACATGCCCGACTATGGCTCCAGGCTGACCTCTCCCATTTACATCCGGGGGATCGGATCCAGAATAAACTCTCCCTCTGTCGGGTTCTATATGGATGAGGTGGCGCTCTTTGAAAAGGCGGCCTTTGACCTGGATCTCTACAACATCGAACGGATCGAAGTATTGCGTGGTCCTCAGGGTACCTTATACGGAAGAAATACCCTGGGCGGTATCGTTCATGTGATTACCCGAGAACCCGATAACCGGCCGGGCCTGGGAATTTCTGCAGAACTGGGTACTTACGGGAACCAGCAGTATCAGGTAATGCTGGAAAATCCTGTCGTCAGGGACAGGCTTTATGTACAGGTCAATGGATATTACCGCACCCGAAATGGTTTCCATATCAATCAGTTTAACGGCGAAGCGGTGGACGGGATGAACAGTGGCGGCGGAAGTATTAAACTCCTGTTCCATCCATCGCCCCGTTCAAAAATCACCCTCAGTACCAGCCTCGACCTGAGTTCGGAAGGGGCCTATCCGTATGCCGTGGTGACTGAAGACGGAGATGAACTGCCGATCAATTACGATCATGAAAGCTCGTACCAGCGGGAAATGACCGGGACCTCGCTTCGGTATGAACGGACCGGTGATGTGATCACGATCAATAGCATCTCTTCCTTTCAAAGCCTGAAGGGCCTGCAGGACATCGATCAGGATTTTACTCCGGACGACCTGTTTACCGTGACCCAGGACCAGGATCAGAAACTTTTTACCCAGGAAATCCGGATCGGGAACACGGATAATCGTTCCAGGCTCAACTGGGTCACCGGCATATATGGATTTTACCAGGCCAATGACCAGGAGGTGGGTGTGGAATTTGGCCTGGACGGGATAACGAGATTCAGGCTTCCGTATGAAAGCTATTCCTATAAGAAGCTGAACGACATGACCAATTACGGCCTGGCCATGTTTGGGCAGGGAACCCTGAGCGACCTGCTGGTCCGGGACCTGTCCCTGACCCTGGGGATGCGTGTGGATTACGAAAATGATGCACTGGATTACTATTATGAGAGATACCCGGACGGAGCGACAGTTCCCACAGAGGATTTTGAATCCGGATTTGACTTTTTCGAGATTCTCCCCAAGCTCTCCCTGAATTACAAATGGTCGGAGAACCAGATGAACTACCTGAGCGTGACCCGGGGATATAAAAGCGGTGGATTCAATACCACCTTTGAACGGGAGGAGGACCGCTCCTTCCTGCCGGAGTACAGCTGGAACTATGAGATGGGCTGGAAGGCTTCCCTGGAAAGTAAAAAAGCCAATCTGCGGATGGCCCTTTTCTACATCGACTGGGAGGACCTTCAGGTGTATCAGCCGGTGCCCAGCGGAAGGGGCTCCATGTTGAAAAATGCAGCGAGTGCATTCAGTCAGGGCATAGAGCTGGAGGTGAGTCTGCTTCCGGTAAGCAATCTAAGGATCACCGGAAACCTGGGCTACTCAGACACCCGTTTTGTGGATTTTACTCCCGATCCGGATGAAACCCTGAATTACAGCGGAAATAAGGTCCCCTATGTTCCCGATCTCACCGGATTTTTATCAGCCTCTTTCAGGGTCCCCCTGAAGGGAGATATCTTTCACGATCTTGTTTTTTCTGCAAACTGGAGAGAGATAGGTAAAATTTTCTGGAACGATGCCAATGAGTATTTTCAGGAGGCTTACGGATTACTGGCAGCCAATATGGCCATCGGAATTTCAGATTTTACCCTCAGACTCTGGACCGCGAACCTGCTGAATACCAGCTACCGCTCCTTCCAGTTTGAATCGCTCGGACTAGTTTATGCGCAACCCGGCAGGCCCCGCAGTTTCGGTCTCACCCTGAGCTATTCACTATAATCGTCCGGTCAGACGATCCCGGGACAAAGCGATGAAGATGAATCCAGTGCAGAAACATACTACGCTGCTGAGCTTATATGTGGCGCAATCCGTTCCCATGAGCTTTTTTTCCACGGTATTGCCGGTGATCATGCGAATGGAAAACTATTCCCTGGAAAGCATCGGCCTGATGCAGCTGATCAAAATCCCGTGGATCCTTAAATTCTTCTGGGCCCCGCTGGTTGACCGGAATGCCGGAAAAAAACACGGATACAAAAGCTGGATCATCGCCTCAGAACTATTTTACGCCGTGGTTATTATATCCATTGGTTTTTTTAGCCTGGCTACCGATTTTAAAACCATTGTCGTGCTGATGATCGCAGCCTTTTTCCTGTCGGCCACCCAGGATATTGCTTCCGATGCCCTGGCGATAAAGATCCTTTTGAAAAGCCAGCGTTCCATGGGTAACAGCATGCAATCGTCCGGCAGTTTTTTGGGGACCCTGTTTGGCAGTGGTGTTTTGCTGATCCTTTATCCCTCCCTCGGATGGCAGGGGATCATGTTCCTGTTAAGCGGCATTGTACTAATCGCCCTGGTCCCGATGATACTCAATGTAAAGAATGCTTCGACCCTGGCCCCGGTCGATGCCACTCCGGCAAACTGGCGCGATGTCTTTACATTTTTCCGTTCATCCATTGTCGTCAGACGGATTCTCTTCCTGATGATTTATTACTCGGGAATCCTGGGAATCCTGGTCATGCTGAAACCCTATCTGGTTGACCTGGGCTATGAGATAAAGAAGATCGGATTTATTGCAGGGATCTATGGCACGGGAATTGGTGCTGCCTGTGCATTTTTATCAGGGTTCATCATCAGACGGATCGGGAATCGCAAAGCGGTATTTGTCATGGCAGGCTACAGTTTTCTGACTGCCTTATATTTTTCAAGTTTTATGATCCATATGCCCCATCCGCTGGTCATCTATATCGGAGTGGCCCTTCTGTGGAGCAGCTATGCCATGTCGTCCGTGGTCGTGTATACCGTTTCAATGAACCTGGTCAGGCCGGGCAGGGAAGGCACCGATTATTCCATTCAGATCGTTGTCACCCACCTCAGCGGACTGTTGATGGCTGTGTTAAGCGGCTTTATTGCTGAAAGAATCAATTATGCCGGATTCTTTGGTATGGAAGCCACCTGGGCATTTATGGTCCTGATTTTTTCTTCACTGCTATATAAAGAACACGGAGATCCTGAACTCTGGGAGTTATGGACCTCCGGGGAACGAAAGTTATCATGGAAATGGATAAGAAAATAATCGAACGCTACGACAAGCCCGGCCCAAGATACACCAGTTACCCCCCGGCCAGCCTGTTTAAGGAAGGATTCACTGAAAAAGCGTATACAGAGGCGATCGTCCTGTCCAACAGGGATGGCCATCCGGGAATATCTCTTTATGTCCATGTCCCTTTTTGTCCGCGCCTTTGTCATTTCTGCGGGTGCAACACCACCCTTGGGAAAGACCGGGGATTTATCGCCCGATATTTTGACGCCCTGCTTGAAGAAATCGACCGGGTTGCAGGATATCTGGACAGGAAGCGGATGGTTACCCAGATTCACTGGGGAGGAGGCACTCCCAACTCCGTGGAGTGGTCGCTGATTGAAAAAGTCATGGACCGCTTCCGCTCACATTTCAGGATGGCTGAAGATGCAGAGGTAGCCATGGAGTGCAGTCCGGCCTATCTCGGCCTCTCCGATATTGACCGACTGAACGACATGGGGTTCAACCGCATAAGCCTGGGCATTCAGGATTTCAATGAGTCGGTCCTGGATATTATTAACCGGGCACCCTCCAGATTGCCCGTGGAGGAACTGGTGGGCTATATCCGTTTGAAAAGCAAGGCCAGGGTCAATCTGGATTTTGTGTATGGCCTGCCCGGACAAAGCCTGCAGGGCTACCTGGAGACATTGAAAAGAGGGGCCTCCATCCGGCCCGACCGGATGGTCACTTTCTCTTACGCCCATGTTCCCTGGGTTAAAAAGAACCAGAAGATTCTCGAAAGGAGCCATATTCCCGGGCCCGAAATAAAGCTTGAAATGCTTTTGCAGGGCTGCGAATATCTGACCTCTGCGGCTTACGATCCCATCGGCATGGATCACTTTGCACTTCCCGGGGATGAAATGGCCAAGGCGTACCGGGACAAAACACTGCACAGGAATTTTCAGGGTTATTGCACCAAAAGACATACGGGACAGGTTTACGCGTTTGGTGCCTCGTCCATCAGTCAGCTGGAAAACGCATATATACAAAACACCAAGGAACCGGCTGCTTATGTGGAAAGGATAGAAAGCGGTGCGCTGGCCAGCGAAAGAGGATATCTGCTGAACCCTCGGGAGAGAATCATCCGGAATGTGATCAATCAGCTCATGTGCAATGGAATGGTGGACTTTAAAGAGGAGGCCAAAAAACATGGTATGCTCCCGGCCGAACTGGAAAGCATGCTTCAGTATTCCCGGGAAAAGTTCCAAAAGCTGGAGCAGGACGGACTCCTGGTAAACGGTCAGGGTCGGATCGAATCCACCAGGCTGGGGATGTTGCTCATACGGGTTATTGCCAGAGAGCTGGATCCTGATTTTGCAAGCTATCAAACCGTATTTTCAAAAACCATATAATGGGAGATAAAGGGAAAGAGGAAACAAAAGACTGTATAATCGTCGGAGCAGGGATCACAGGTTTAAGCGCTGCATTTTACCTGCAAAGGGCCGGAGTGGATTTCCTGGTTCTGGAAGAAAAAGAGCAGGTGGGCGGAGTGATCAAAACGATCCGGGAGGATGGCTTCCTGTTCGAAACCGGTCCGAATTCGGGGGTACTCGGGAATCCCGAAACAGCCATTCTGTTTGAGGACCTGGCCGGTGAGGTTGAGATAGAAATAGCCAGGCCGGCGGTCAAAAAAAGATATGTTTTAAAAGAGGGCCAATGGCAGGCCCTTCCTTCCGGGCTGGTTCAGGCCATCCGGACCCCTTTGTTTTCCTTTCAGGATAAACTGAGGATCCTGGGAGAACCCTTTCGTCCAAGGGGGATTAACCCGGAGGAGAGCCTGAAACAAATGGTCATCCGGCGTCTGGGCCGGTCCTATCTGGATTATGCCGTGGATCCCTTCATTCTGGGCGTTTATGCAGGCGATCCGGAGCTGCTTATCCCCAGGTATGCTTTGCCAAAATTATACGCTCTCGAGCAGGAATACGGAAGTTTCATCGGAGGTGCCTTCAAAAAGAGATTCCGGAAAGGAACAGGGGAAACGGAAAAGAAAGCCACCCGGGAGGTTTTTTCAGTTAAAGGAGGCCTGGAAGCACTTGTCAGGGCACTATACGTGAAATCGGGCACGGGAAACTTTCGCCTGGGTGCCGTCGATATCCGGATTAAAAAGCAGCAGCAGGGATACAAGGTATCGTGGAACACTCCGGATGGCACTCTGAAGGTTTGTAAGACAAATAATGTGATCATCACCACTGGTTCGCACAAGTTGCCGGGGCTGGTTGCCGACCTGAATGATAATAAGCTCGCAGCTCTTACAAACCTGCGATATGCCAGGGTTATCGAGGTAGCCGTTGGCTTTCAGGAATGGAGCGGAATGACTCTGGATGCATTCGGCGGACTGATCCCATTTAAGGAAAACCGTGATTTACTCGGGATATTATTCACCTCCGCCTTCCTCACCGGCAGGGCACCGGAAAAAGGTTCGCTGTTTACGGTTTTTTTAGGCGGAATCAGAAGACCCGAACTCTTTGATCTGAGTGATGAGGAAATATTTGAGACCGTGAAAAAAGAGTTCACCGTTTTGATGGGGACCGACAGCTTTGAACCCCGCCTTTTCAGGATATTCAGACATGAGTGGGCCATACCTCAGTACGAAAAATCCAGTGGCAGAAGGTTTGAGGCCGTGGAACAGATTGAAAAGGAGTACGAAGGCCTGTTCCTGCGGGGCAATTTTCAGGGAGGCATCGGACTGGCCGACCGGATCAGGCAGGGAAAACTGTCTGCAGCACATATCAAAGAAGGCTTATGAGCAAACCGGAAAAGGCAGTCATACTGGTGAATCTTGGAAGTCCCGCTTCGTCCCGGATCACCGATGTGCGTTGCTATTTGAAAGAGTTCCTCTCCGACCCCTCAGTCATAGATCTGCCCGCCTGGATACGGCAGCCCCTGGTTCATGGCCTTATTGTTCCGCTCCGTTCCTTCCGCTCTGCAAAGCGATATGCAAAACTTCAGACAGAAAGGGGGTTTCCCCTGCTTTACCACAGCCGGGACCTGGAGGATGCGGTCAGGGTGCAACTGCCGGCGGATACCAGACTCTTTCTGGCAATGAGGTACGGAGAACCTTCGCTGAAGAATCTGCTCCGTAGTATCCGGACCAGGAACTATACCGAATTGATGGTGATCCCGCTTTACCCTCAATTTGCCACTTCCACCACCGGGAGCATCGTTAAATTATTGCTGCAGGAGCTGGATGGATTCGAAATAGCAGCGAAGACCTCCCTGATCATGCCCTTTCATACTGCAGAAGGCTTCACCGGATTATGGGCAGAAAAAATTTCGGTTCTCCGGCCCGGCAGTTACGATGCCCTGGTATTCAGTTATCATGGCATCCCGGTGCGGCAGACCCTGAAAGGACATCCGGGACATTCCTGTGAAACCATGGATTGCGAAAACAGCTACCGCTCCGCGAACAGATTTTGTTACCGGGCAGCCTGCTTTCATACCACCAGGTCTATTTCCACCCGGCTGAAGTTGGAAAATCAGCAGCTAATTACTTCCTTTCAATCCAGGTTTGGCCGGAACTGGTTATCACCTTTCACGGTCGATATTCTCAGGAAGCTGGCCGGGGAAGGAAAGGCCCGGGTTCTTGTAATCAGTCCGTCCTTCGTTGCCGACTGTCTGGAAACCACGGTGGAAATCGGGGACGAATACAAGACCGTATTTATGTCCGAAGGAGGCAGGGAGCTCACCCTGGTACCTTCCCTGAATGCCGGTCCGGACTGGGCCGGATTAATCACGAAACTTATCGGCCAACCCGGCGAATATGCACAATCCCTGGACGGGACTGAACTGCCGCATTAAGCGATCCCGGTCTGGCTGTTATTATTCGCTGCTGAGATCCGCACACACCAGGCGTTCATCATTCCGTACAAATACCTGCCTGTTGGCAAAGGCGGGATGCGACCAGGTGACTCCCCGGGGCAGTTGCTTCCTGGTAGGCTCTATCAGTTTTGCCCGGCTGATCTCCTCGAATCCTTCCGGGGACAGGCGGGTAATAAGCAGTTCGCCGTGCTCGTTGAACATCCAGATCTTATCCCCCTGCCGGATAAAATGGATGTTGGCCCAGCGGTCGGATTTCACTGCGCTCAGGTCTTCCCATATCCGATCGCCCGTGGAGAATTCCAGGCATCGCAATTCGCCGTAACTATCCACCCCGTAAATATAATCCTTCATGATAACCGGGGTATTCATCACGCAGTGCAAGGCGTCGGTATGCCTTTCGCTTTCGCCGGAGCGCTGCCATACTATTTCCGCGGAGGTGTAATCGTCTCCCAATCTGACCAGCAGGGATCCGCTGTAGAAGGCACTCACAAAAATATGGTCGTCATAAAGCACCGGAGTGGCAATACTCATACCCATGCCGGTGCTCCATGGGAAGCGCCAGTATATCTCCCCGGTTTTCGGATCCAGGCCCGACAGGCTATGTTCCGTCCAGTTCACCACCACCCCGACACCGTTCTTTTCAAAAAAGACCGGAGCAGAATACCCGGCCCGGTCATCCAGACTGCGCCAGACCTCCTTCCCCGTATCCTTGTTGAAAGCCACCACGCAGGCCTGCTTTCGGCCACTTACATGGACAATGATCTTATCATCAAGCACCAGGGGGGTGGATGCGATGCCCCAGGTGGGCATGTCGATCTCATATTCGTTGTTCAGGTCCTTTTGCCAGAGTACCCTGCCTGTTCCGGCATCCAGGCAGAACAGGTGTCCCATGGTACCCAGGGAATAGGCTTTCCCGTCCTTTATGACCACCGAGGCCCTGGGTCCGGCCTGGTAACCGACTCCCTCGTAAACGCAATCATACTGATGAATCCATATCTGTTCCCCGGTCTGCTCATCAAAGCATAAGACCCGTTCTGCCTGAGCCGGCCGCTCAAGGCGGTCAGTCACATACACCTTCCCCTCTGCCACCGTCGGCCCGGAATACCCCGGTCCGATGGGAACCGACCATTTCAGGTCGATGACCTTCGAATCGAATTTTTGCACTATACCGGATGCCTCCCAGACAGCATCCCTGTTTTCGCCCCGCCAGTCGGGCCAGTCCTGTGCATGGCCACTAATATAAAAGATCCCTGACAGGAGGAGCAATACGATTCTGCGCATCTCTGATTATTATCTAAAATACGGACGACAAAAAGAATTACAGCTCCCGGATCCGGATATTCCGGTACCATACCGCCGCACCATGATCCTGCAGTCCGATGGAACCTTCCTTGTATGTATTCCAGAAAGGATAATCCCCGGAAGACCATTTACTCTTATTGAATTTTTCTTTGTAATCCTCACTGTTTTCATCAAATTCCACCACCTTTTCCCCGTTCAGCCAGTGCTCGACCTTTCCGTCCTTGTAAACAATTCCGGCGGTGTTCCACTCTCCGACAGGATTCAGTTTCTTGAAGGAAGGAGCCGCATACATATCATAGTTCGAACCGGCTCTTTTATTGAGCATCTCCTCACTGACAGCACCTGCAGGATCGTCCATCACCTGGTATTCCGGACCGGTCACATAGGCATGACTGTATTCCGGTTTCTCCACCACGTGGTACAAAATGCCGCTGTTTCCTCCCTCTGAGATCTTCCATTCCAGTTCAAGCTCAAAATTACCGAAGGTCTGAAGGGTGATCAGCGAGCCGCCAGATTCAGGGCTGCCTTCGCCATGTCCCCTTCCGTCACACTTAATGGCTCCTTCTTCCACGGTCCACAGAGGACCGATCTCATCCGCATTATAGCGCTTCCAGCCATCGAGAGTCTCCCCGTCAAATAAGGAAATCCATTCATCGGCCTGCTCAGCCTCATTGGCCTGCCGGATTTCTTCGGTCTGTTCAGCCGTGGATTTCACTCTTCCCGTGCAGGACAACATTACACCAAACACTGCAATACTCAATACTCTGAGCAGAACTGGCATTGTGATTTTTCTTTTCATTGGTTCAGTTTTTTTTGTGAGTTAACAATAACAACTCTGAGGCGAGCGGATCATGCATTCACCTTCTGTAAAGATAATACGGAAGCTGATATTCCCAAATTAGAAAATATCGGTGAAATCAAGCATGACCGGTGGATATAACGCAACCCGGTCATCGTTTTTTTCATCATATGCACACAGAATCGTAACTAACCCGGTTAAATCCATGATTATGAAAAAATCCAAGACCCTGGCATTCTGCCTGTACGCTTTCCTCCTTTCCGTATTCGTGCCATTTTCTGCACAAGATGCAAATCTTCAACAAATTGAAATGATTGACCTGAAAATGAACCTGGCAGAGACCAAACTGGATCTTCTGGATTCCAAAATACGCCTCTGGGAAGAAAAACCTGCTGTGCTTGAAATGCAATTGCGGGAGATTGAGAAAAACATAGCGCAACTCACCTTTAGTCCGGAACAATTTAATGAGAAATTTCTCCTGCTCGATTCATTGATTGATATGCAGCAATCCTTCATGGCCGAACAAAGTGAAATCATGGCTTCATTGCCCGAGGAGCTTAGCAGAAGAGAAACAGAAATGGAATCCGATGACCTTAGCGAGCCTGTCATACTACCACCTTATAAATATGTCATCTCGATCTATCCGGTGAAGCTTTTTGAAGGCACCCTGCAGCTCTCCGTCGAACGTGTATTAAACCGTGGAAACTCCATGGAATTGTCCGTGATGGCCACCTATGCTTCAAAAGACGGGATTGCAAACTACTATCTCTCTAACCAGAGTCTCGAATACTTTAGTGTCATTGCAAACGACTATATTCCATATAACAGTGAGAATATTTCCGGACTGGGCGGATCACTTGCATGGAGAAATTATCTGCTTCCCGGGAGCAAAGCAGAATATGCTGCACCGCGGGGTCTCTATGTAGCACCCATTGTCATGTACCGGAGGCTTACTCTTTCCGGCTTTGACCAGGTATACAATGAAGAGGAAGAAATAAACGAAATCATCGAGGTCACACAAAAACTGAATGTTTTCTCCGGAGGTTTTTATGCCGGATGGCAATTTGTTTTATGGAAGGCCCTCACCGCAGATGTATATGTTGGAGGAGCGCTTCGCCTGAGCAAATATGACGGAGAATCCAAATTCACAAAATACAGCCAGTTACAGAATATTGATTTCTCCGGGGTCATGCCCAGTTTCGGAATAAAAGTCGGCTTCGTCAAGTAAGATCCCAGAGCCAGCATCATTTACTGATGCTGACAGCATTTCGGCTAACTGAAATATAGGATCCTGGCGTTGATGTTGTTCTCGTTCAATACTTCCCTGACATGGGACAGGTTGTCTTCGGGGGCCACAATATTCAGGGAACCGTTTTCTTTCATGGTATACAGGGAAAACAACCTCCATTTGTTCACCGGAAGATCCTCATCCAGTTCCACACAGTAGAACTCTGTTCTGTCGTGCCGGCTCAATACGATATCGGGGACATATCCCTCCCCGCTCTTTCCCTTGAAGCCGATCCTGTCTGGTTTGTCGTACCCGGCTAACAGGGGGGTTTTGATTTGTGCATCGTCGGATTCATTCTCCACTTTTTCGATGATGGCCTTTACCACCATTTCTTTAGAAATCATAATCTCTCAGGTATTAATCATTAACTTATTTATAACCGGCTAAATTCAGAACGGGCCTGTTGGCCTCTTCAAGCAGCCTGGCTGCTTTATCCTGCCGGAACAGCCGCTCCAGGAATGACAGGTTTTCCTGCAGGACCACGATCAGGTCTGCCTGGATGCGTTTTGCATAGCTGTTTACCAGTTCCATTCCATCTTCGCCACGTTGTGGCACCAGCGCTTTTACGCTGATGGGGCTGTAATTTATCTTATCTTTAAGTACTTTCTGAAAGCCGGCATTCTTAATTCGCAATTCAAAATCCAGATCCTCTGTGACATGGAGAGCCGTAATATCCGGCTTGAAAACGCGCAAGAGGTCAACCAGCATATTCATGGTTGGAATGTCTTCTTCATTGTAGTCAGTGATATAAAGGACCTTTCTGAAAGGTGTGTATGCAACATCCTCGGGGATGACCCATACCGGGCATTTCGCCTCTCTGGAAATGGCTTGCACCCGGGAGTCACGGAACCATAAGTCCTCTTCCGGATTCCTGAGCATGACCATGTGGATGCTATCCTCCTGCACCAGCTTATTAATGATACTGGTTTCATCTCCTGTTTCAGCACCTACCTCATAGCTATGCAAGCCGGATCCATCCGGTATCAGTTCAGCGACCAATTCCTCCAGTTGCTTTTTTCCCTGCTTGATCTGAACACTCAGGCTCTCCTGCATCCTGGCCAGAACAACCCCCGAAAGCTCATGTCCACCAACGGGGTGGTGGGCCGGGCTCTCCACGTACATCACGTGCAGCTTCATTTTCATGTCTCCCGCAACTCCAATGGCATATTTCAGGAATTTTTCTGCACTCGCAGGATGCTTTATCATTGCAAGTATTGTCTTCATAATTATCAGCTTTTGAATCTTAATGTTTGTCTTGTTTAGAGAAGACGCAATCCATGTACCAATTCAGGGAAATATCCCGTGTGCCCTGTAAAACATGCATTTAAGGAGCCTCTGACAGACCTGGGTATCTGCGGGAGGTGTGGATATAAAGGGATACTCTGGGGCGAAAAATCCACACCCTGAAGTTCCTGACAAAGAGACGGGCCCGGCTATGTGCTTGATTAATTGAGTATTAAATTTTCTATCCCTGTGTGGAATGATTCTTTCATAAGAATAGCAAAAAGTATGATGAAAATAAAAGCATTCGTTTTGTTAATCCTGATCATTTTGCTGACCGCATGCCAGTCCGGGAAAAATGAACAGGAAAATATTGATAAGCTACTTGAACGGCAGACCCAGATCAAGGAAAGACAGGAAGCAGCTGTAGAAAACCTGGAAGAACTGAAGGAATCACTGGAAAGGGAACAATTCTCCCTGCTGGAAGAAAGAAGCAACAAAGATCAGGAAATAAAACGGCTTGAGAGCGATCAGGCCCGCCTGGTGGAAGAAGTCAACAAAGAAGAGACCGAAGATGTTACGGTGCGCAAAAAGGAACTGGAATCCATGATCAAGCAATACGATGATTCAGTGGCTTCCCTGAAAAATGAAATGGAAAAGCTAAACGAATCGCTGGATTCCATCACTCAAAATATGGCTGTTTATCAGGTCCAGGAAAACCGGACCACTGAAAGACTGGAATCTGGTGTGGCAGAAATCGACCGCAGAATGAAAAACCGCGAAAGCCGGAAGCATCAGGAACTGAAAAAGGTGAATCTGCTAAACAAAAGAATCGACGTGTCCGGGAAAAAAATGGAAGCTTACCAGATGGAACGGCAATTGTACGTGGATGAGAGGGATGATCTGCTCCGGTCAAACGCAGGGGACGAAGAACTGGTCCCTTTCCGTGACAGGATCTCCAGAATGGACAGCATCATTGCCGCAGAAAAAAAATCCCTTGGTTCGCTGAAAGAGGAGAAAAAACAGGCAGAGCAGTTCATTGCCGAAACCGACCGTGTCATGGAAGACCTGAACCAAAATATCCATGAAGAATACAACCGCCAGGAAATTATTGAATCTTTTATTGCCTCTGAAAAGGACCGTTTGCAGGAAGAACTGGAGAACATCCGTCAATCCCGCAAACGGATGATGGAAGAACAGGCCTCCTTTGCCACTGAACTTGATAATATCGACCAGCGGATGGCCGACCTGGACCGGGACATGAAGCTGATCAGAAACAGGGAAATGAGCGATATCCTCGATCGGCAGGCCTCCATGGAACAGACAGAGGCGGACCTGGCACGCGAGGAGATCAGTATGCTGGAAGAATTCGTTGGACAGCTTTACCCGCCCCTGTTAGAAACGACAGATTCCCTGAGTGAAGAAATGAAAAGTCTGGTGCAGCTGGGCGATGAAATCGATTCACTGAACGCACTGATCGAGTCAGAAAAGGCAGAGATTGCGGGCACCCGGGAACGGCTGGCAGAACAACGGGCCAGGATTGCAGAACAAAGAGCCCGGTATGGAAGAGTTGCCGGAGTCACGGTACTGATTATTATCCTGGCCGGAGCAGGCATGTTAAGCTTATTTTATTTCCTGGGTAAAAGGGCCAAAAAGAACAAATAGCGTCCAGGTATACGATCAAAGAAATTGGTAACCTTATAAAACAGATAACAATGACAACAAGCAAACAAAAAAACGAAAAAACTCTGAGGGATGTTTTCCCTGAATCAACAGATCATATCGTCACAGGTGCCAAAGTATTTTCCGAAAAGGCTTCCGACATCTTCGACACCTTTCTGGAAAAAGTAAAAGAAACCGCGGAAACAGCCGTTCATACCGGTAACGAAATATACGAAAGCGTATCGCTGTCCGCACAGGGCTACCTGGAACAATTCAGGGATAAAAACGAAATGAGGCAACTGAAGGAAGAGAGGGATGAAGTGGCCAAAGAACTGGGATACATGTGTTTCATGGAGTATTCAGGGAGGTACAGGTTCAGGGTGGAGTTCCTGAAAGGTGAAGAATTCAAAAAACTGATGGCGCAGGTCAGAGAATTGGACAAACAAATCATCCAGATTGGGGAAAAACTGGATTCAGAAAGCAAATCATAGAACATGTTAAAAAACCTTCTACTTAAAAAGCTGATTCCGCTGATTATATATTCCGTTGTATACCTGTACTACATGATATTCAACTGGAAGGTATTCACCCTTTCCCTGAATGTGAACCTTGGATTTGGCGTGGTCAGAATGCCTCCATCCATTATACTCTTCCTGCTGGGATTTATACTGATTGGCGTATTGAGCTGGATCACTTATATTACCAGTCTGCGCAAAATCATCCTTGAACTGGAACATGGAGTCGAAATGGGAAAAACTAAGGACCGGATGCTACGTGGCAAATTGAAGGAGCATCTGGAGAATGAAATAAACCTGGATCTACTGAGAGAAAAGCTTGGAATTCCTGAGATCCAGAAAGAACATAAAGAATTCCGGAAGCAGCTTGATGATCTGACCCGGGAAAACCTAAGCCGGAAGGACCATTGACCTGCAGGCGACCTCTAAAACTTGCTCAGGTTTACATGAATTCCTTTTTCAGCTCCCCGATAATGCGCACAGAATCGCTTGCTATCCGGGAGACCAGCATATTCATGCGTTCCGAGTCAGATTCCCTGGCGCAGATGTTCTTTAACTCCACCAGGTCAGAAACGACCTTCGTGATCGCTAAGTGTTTATAGGAAGGAATCAGCCGGTGTGCCGTCTCCATGACCAGGGCGTAGTCTCCCTGTTCAAAGGCTTTCTGCATCCGGGCCGTTCCCCCGGCAGCATTCTCCATAAAGGTTTCAAGCATTTCATTAAAAAAAGACGCCTGGTCCCGGGTTACCGAACGCAATTCTGTCAGATCGTACAGGGCATCACCGGGGTCCTCCTTGAGCACAATCTTAACGGTCTCGTACCTGATCAGCTCCGGATTCACATCCAGCACCTGGCAAAGCTTATTGAACATGTTTATTTCCCTGTAAGGCTTGATCATATAATCGTCGATCCCTTCTTTCTTGTACTTTTCCAGTTCCTTCCTGATCATATCTGCGGTGACCGCCAGGATCTTCACTGATTGATTATTCAGATCATTCCGGATGTAGCGTGCCACATCCAACCCGCTAATTTCGGGCATATGAATATCCAGCAGGATCACATCAAAAGCACTCTTCCCTGCCAGTTCCATGGCTTCCCGGCCATCCGAAGCCAGGCTGACCTCCATGTTGAATCCTTCCAGGATAATCCGGCCCAGCATACGGTTCATGGCATCGTCATCCACGATCATTGCTCTCCGTTGTGCCAGCACCTTATTATTTATCCGGAGCGTATTCTTGGTCAGATAGGTCAGGTTGCTCCTTTCCAGGGGGATCGTCACCAAAAAACGGGATCCCTTTCCTTCCGTACTCTGCACAGAAATGCTTCCATGCATAAGCTCGGTCAGTCGCTTACAGATGGTCAGACCCAGCCCTGTTCCCCCGTGTTTTCTCGCGATCCCGATACTGGCCTGTCTGTATTCCTTAAAAATATCCCTGATCTTTTCTTCGGGGATGCCAATGCCTGTATCCGCCACGATGATTTCTGTCCAGATCCGGTCCCCTTCGTCGCGGAGCTTATTCACTTTTATTTCCACGTACCCGTAGGCTGTGAATTTGATGGCATTGCTGATCAGGTTAATGAGCACCTGTTTCAGCCGGAAGGCATCGCCCCGGACCACCTGGCTCATCTGCTTATCGAATGAAAACCGCAGGTTAATTTTTTTTTCAGCGGCCCTGTTTTTCATGGTACTGTACACTTCCCCGAACATGTCCTTCAGGTTAAAATCGACCTTATCCAGCTGCTGTTTACCAGATTCCAGCTTTGAAAAAGTGAGAATCTCATTGACCAGATCAAGCAGGTACACCGCAGATTTATCGACAATGTTCAGGTAATTTTTCTGAGTCTTGTCCAGGCTGGTTTTCTGCAGCTGTTCGATGAATCCGATAATGGCATTCAGCGGAGTCCGGATCTCGTGACTGATCCGGGCCATGAACCTGCTTTTTACTTCGCTGGTCTCCCGGGCCTCCTCCTTCTCTTTTTCCAGTCCGCTGCGGTATTCCACCAGGCTGCCTTCATTTCCCTGAACCATGAGCAGCCCCATCTGGTGGCTGCATTCTTTTCCAAGCGGAAGAGCGCTCACTTTCACCAAACCGGATTTACTGTTCAGGCGGGTCTGGGTGGGGCCCCGGGTAAAGGCCTCCTCCGAGACTCTTTTCACCTCCGGATGGAAAGGAGGATCGGCAATTTGATGCAAATCTTCGCTCAGCCGGGATTTCTTCAGTATGTCCTTCAAGACCCGGTTCCGGTCGGCTACTTCGAGAATCTCCATCTCCCGGTTGTAAAGCACCCAGGAAGTATCCGGAAGAAGATCCATAACTTCCCGGATCCGGTCCGCTTTCAGCGATTGCAACCACATAAGCAAAAAATACTAATTTCTCTTCATATATCCAATCCTCAGATCCTCAAGATGTACAGTGATTGTAGAATTTTTTCTACACCGGACCGGATTGGCAGATCGGCCAAATGTTCGGAAAGCTCTGTCGATACTTGCTTAGCAGGAACCTTCCATTTTATGGCATTATTTTAGCACGGATAGGAGAAAAAACTATGGGAAACAGACCTTTTTATACGAAAGAAGATTATCCTTCGGAAATGAACAAGCTGCCTGAAGAGGTCAGAAACAGAGCCATCACCAATGCCAACAATATGTTTGCCGATGGAGACATCCGGCTCCACAGGAAGATCGTCACCGCCATAGCCATTCAGGAAGCCAGGCAGCAGGTGAAATCTTCAGCCTAAGTCAATGGGGGAGATTTTGAACTGCCTGATCTTGTTGTAGAGCGTCTTACGGTCTATATTCAGAATGCGGGCCGCCTCGGATTTATTGTATCGGGCTCTGAGCAGGGCCCGGATGATCGCTTCCTTTTCAGCCTGTATAGCGGCATCTTTCAGGTTGACTTCCTTCAGCTCACCCCGCTTGCCATGGTCGCCCGGACCCTGCAGGGCATGCCCGGTTTTCACCTCATCCGGGATCAGCTCCAGGGTGAGAGTATCCTCTGTGGCCAGAAGGGCTGCCCGGGTGATTACATTCTTCAATTCCCTCACATTTCCCGGCCAGTGGTATTTCAGGAGCACCTCTTTCACCCGGTTGTCATATCCCTTCACCTCCTTTCCAAACCTCCCGGCTGCTTCCCGGATAAACGCGTCTGCAAGCAATAAAATATCCTGTTCCCTCTCACGCAGGGGCGGTACCCTGATTTTGAATTCATTCAGGCGATGATAAAGATCTTCCCGGATTTTCCCTTTCCCGACCTCTGCCAGCAAGTCTTCATTGGAAGCAACAATAAGCCGCAGGTCCACCCTGACAGGCAAGCTGTCACCGATCCTGGTCACCGTTTTTTCCTGCAACACGCGGAGCAGCTTCATCTGATTTTCCGCATCCAGGTTAGAGATTTCGTCCAGAAAAAGAGTGCCCCCGTCGGCTTGCTCGAACAAACCCTTCTTATCAAAAGTTGCCCCTGTAAAAGAGCCTTTTACATGACCAAACAATTCGCTGTTCACCACTCCTTTGGGCAGGGCCCCGCAATCCACGGCCAAAAAAGGCCCTTTCTTCCGCTCACTGTTGTAATGAACGGCCCTGGCCACATATTCTTTCCCGGCCCCTGTTTCCCCCTCTATGATGACGGTCAAATCCACCGGCGAGACGATCTCCACATGCTCCATGGTTTCCATGAAGATTCTGCTTTCGCCCCGGATGAATCCCTGTTCAAAAGAGAGAGATGTTTCCTTTTTCTGCTCCTTTTGAAGGGCTTCCCGGATCAGTCCGAGCAGTTCCTCCGGGATCAGGGGCTTGGTGATATAGTCATAGGCTCCTGCCTTAATAAGCTTTATGGCAGTCTCAAGTTCCTTGTAAGCAGTCATGATGATGACCGGCGTCTGGTGGTTCTTCTTCCTGACCTGTTCCAGGACATGGAATCCGTCACGGTCGGGAAGCCGGTAATCACTGATAACCAGGTCATAGGTGTTCCGGGTAATCAGCTTTGCTGCCGAGGCTCCCGAAAAAGCGGTTTCGGTCTTATATCCGCTTTTCGCCAGGAAATTGTCCAGCAACTTGCAGATATAGGTGTCATCGTCTATGATCAGGATCTTTTGCATGGGCCGGCCCGATACCTTATGGATAAAGATAACATTTCTCCATGTAATGTACATCGCAAAAAAATCAACCGGGATCGTCGGACCGCGAGCCGGATCTGTGATCATCAGGTGAGGAATCTCCTCTACACTTTACCCTGATTTTCTACAATGCAGCCCGGGGTTTACAGTCCGCCGGAATGAAAGTGATCACTCTAATTGACTGATCAGGTGCGGTATTCGAATATTCCGGAACCTGCGGCCCATTCAGGTATGAAGATTGCGGTATTGTTAATGCGAAATTGAACCCCTGTTATTAACCAGGAATAATCGAAATGAATTTAGCAAAAACAGAAAAGAGAACATTTGCAAAGCTGGGATACACGCATATGGATACCGCTGAGATCGTAAGCAATCTGAACAGGATCCTGGCGCATTATTCCGTTTATTATCAGAAAATCAGGAATTTCCACTGGAACCTGATCGGTCCTGATTTTTTTGAGCTGTATGAGCAGTTCGGGAACATGTACCTCAGGGCTTCCTCAGAGACGGATGAAATCGCCGAACGCATCAGGCTGTTCGATAAATTCCCCCTTTCGACCATGGCTGAATATCTCGAGCTATCTAAAATCGAGGAACAGGAGCCTCCTGTCTCCTCGTTTGAAATGGTAAAGATCGTCATTAGTGACATCCGCACCCTCATTGACCTGCTCGAGCAGGCTGTGCAATCAGCACGGCTGATCAATGATTTAGGTTCGGAACGAATGCTGATTTCTTTTATCCAGCATTTCGAAAAGGATCACTGGATGCTCACAGCCTGGTCAAAAAAGGGTAAATAAGCCTCTCCTTTATATTCATAGACCCTCGTGTAAATTAATTAAACGCAGGGTTCATAGGACATCCAAAGGCTAAGATGTCCGGCGTCTTCTCAGTTAACAATCCAGCTGACCAGCTTTTCATTATCCGGTTTCGTCGTGGGTGCCAAATGTCCAGCCAGCTGTCCCTCTTCGTCGATCATATACTTCTGGAAGTTCCAGGTGACCTTGCTATTCTCTACCCCATTTTCGCTTTTGGATGTCAACCACCGGTAAAGCGGATGCTGATCATCGCCCTTGACTGAGATCTTACTCATCATCGGGAAGCTCACTCCATAATTTTTCTGGCAGAATGTGGCTATTTCCTCATTGGACCCGGGTTCCTGCTTCATAAAATTATTGGCAGGAAATCCGATGATCATAAAATCATCTTCCCCGTATTTTTCGTAAAGTTCCTGCAAGCCTTCATACTGAGGCGTAAAACCGCATTTGGATGCGGTATTCACCACCAGCACCTTTTTGCCTTTCAACTGCGAAAGGGGAAAATCGTTCCCCGAAATATCTTTGACCGTAAAGTCGTAAAAACTGGTCTGTGCAAATCCTGTACCCATCATCATGATTAAAAATCCGCTTATTATAATGTTTCTTTTCATCTCTTTATCTGAAAATATGATTGTTTATTCCTAAACAAGCAACTAAGCTAAAAGTTCGCAACACGATGCTACAGAAAGGACTCTTCGGTGGCATTCTGAAATTAACAGCGAAGTGGAGTCAAGGAAGTACATCCATCTGGCCGCTATGTTCCGGGTAAGTTGTAATTTTAGGAACGATGAACTCACAAGCTGCAGCAAAGAGAATAGATATGAAAAGGCCGCTCAGGAATCTGTACCTGGTCGTCCTGGTGGGTGTTGTTCTGTCCATCGGTCACTATTTTTTTCAGGGAAAGGAATCCTTTCTGCAGGTGCTGCTGATTCAGGTTTTCACCGCCTTTAATATCGGGTTTCCGCTAATGATTATCATCTTCAACAAGCACACCTTCTATGGTAAGCGGTCCAGACTGGGGGAGATCGCCCTCCTCCTGTTAAGCTTCGCAGTGCTGGCTTTGCTGGCATCCGAACTGGAGAATATATTTCGTTTTTTCATCCGGAACCACAGCTCCTATTCCCCCTTCAGCAATCCGGAGTTTTATCTGGCCAACACCGTAATCACTTCGGTACTGGGATTTACATTCTACTATGTATCAGATGCTCCGACAAAGTCCGGGAAGGTCTCCCCACCTCCATTTTCTTTACGGAAACCGGCCACCCGTCTGGACAGAATACCCGTCCGGTACAAGCGGGAAACACTCCTGGTGGAACTGGACAGCGTACTTTACATCGAAGCCTATGACAATTATGCTTTTGTGTTTCGCACCAACGGGGAAAAATTATTGTGCAATTATTCGCTGGGCTACATGGAACCGGTACTGGATCATGCCTTTATTCGTATCCACAGAAAACACCTGGTAAACAAGCAGAAAATCCGGTCCCTTTCAAAACATACTCATAAGCGGTATAAAGTCCGACTGAATGATGATCGCACAGAACTGGTCAGCAGTGCCGGTTACTCGGAACAGATCCGGGAGCTGCTTGAGATCTGACCGGTCCACTCTGACCATCGACAGGTTCACACCACCCACCAACAGGCTCACGTACTTTCTGGCGATTCATTTCCCTGTGAGACATTCTCTGCCTAACTTCAATCCTCCATTAAATCAAAATCGCATCGTATGCTTAAGAAATTGTCCTTCTGGAACACGGTCAGCCGGATTCTGTTCCTGCTGTTAACTCCGGCCTTTTTTCGCTGGTTTAACTTCGGTTTTATCTGGCATTCCATCTACTGGGGAGTATGGAGCATCGTGGTCCTGATCTGGCTCGGGTTTATTCTGGTTTCTCCACTGTTCGGGCGCATCGGGTGCGGCTGGTTCTGCTTTGTGGGAACCACGCAGGATCTGCCCTTCGGATACGGGGTTTTCATGCAAAAGAAACGAAAGCCCATTACCTGGCTTCGACTACTGGCGCCGTTTGCATTTCTGGCATCTTCGATCACCTTTTTCCTGATCCGGAAGAACGGGGGTGAGATCAGCGGGTTTCGCTTTGAGCCCGGCTTCTTCTCCACGGAACTGAATTCCCATTATCAGCATATCTGGATCTATGATACCGTCGGAGCACTGATCCTGGGACTTTTGCTCGAGAAGCGATGGGCCTGTAAGAATCTCTGCGTTATGGGATTCTTCACAGCCCTTGGATCCACATGGTCGAGGCTGATCCCGGTCATCAATACGGAAGCCTGCAACTACTGTGCCAGGTGCGAAGCCGTATGCCTGGTCAATATCCCCTTAACAGCATATACAGATAGCCGGAACGGATTAGTCACCAGTTCGGAGTGCATCCTCTGTGGCAGATGCGTGGATACCTGCAGCAAGAAGGCCATAAGCATACGCTTTGTCTGGAACCGGAAAAAACACCGGGATAAATCTCTTTCTCCGGTTTATTAACTTTACCATCCGCCCGAGGCAGCACCGCCTCCCGATGATCCGCCTCCCCCGGAGAACCCGCCTGAAGAACTGCTGCCGCCTGAACTCCATGATCCGCCGGAACTTCCCGATGAGAATGAAAATCCCCCGATAGAAGCCCTTCCTTTGGTACGCAGATCTGATTTAGCCTTTTTAAACCACGGAGTGGTCCGGATATACAATTTCGCTGCCGGGTACCCGATCAGATAGATAATCAGACAGACCAGGGTTCCCCTTGAGCCTATAACCATGATGGGGAAGGTGGCCCAAAAAGGGATTAAGAAAACATAGAGAAACCATCCAAAGCCCGGGGTTATAACACCAATGATCGTGAACATACCTATGAGGCCAAAAATAAAGGCACCAACAGGATCCGCGCACCCAGGGACATATCCGGACTTTCAAGATCCGAAAAGCCTGAATAGGAAGAAGAATCGGAGCTTTCATTCATGTATTCGGGAAGTTCCTGGCCCTCGAGAACACCTATTACAGCCAGGGCACCCTCTGTAATTCCTCCTTCAAAGTCCCCTTCCCTGAACATGGGCGCCATGATCTCCCGGATGATGCGGCCGGCCATCAGATCCGTTATCACACCCTCCAGGCCGTAACCCACCTCGATCCTCATCTGTTTTTCATAGGGGACTACCACGATAAGAATACCGTTATCCCTGTCTTTCAGTCCCAATTTCCATTCGTTGTAGACCAGGTTTGAATAATCCTCGATGCTCTCCCCCTCCAGCGAAGGGATGGTCAGGACCACAATCTGGTTCGTGGTCCTGTCTTCATGCTCCTTCAGTTTCGCTCCCAGCAATTCTCTCCCATTCTCCGAAAGGATCTGGGCATAGTCGTTCACTCTTCCGGTTAAATAAGGAATTTCTGCACTCCGGGCAACCCGAACCGTCGCAAACAGGAGAATGAGCAGAACCCATGCTGATAACTTTTTCATAAGCCCTCCTCCTCAATAATTTCATCTGAAAGTTCGTTTGTTCTGGTCCGGCCCGGTACAGGGGAATCCAGCGCAGTCCGGATCCCGTCAAGGCCGGTCTCCATGGCTTGCCTCAGTTCTCTTCTCCGGAGCTGATCTTTCATATTTGATATAAGTTTCGAAAGGACCTCCACACCCAGCAGATCCCGGACGCCTTTGTCTGGAAGAATCACCATCTGCCGTTCGAACTGACTGGCCATCAGTAGGATTCCCCTCCGGTCGTGCGTGGAAAAAAGTTCACGGGAAAGGAAAAGCGATTCGGCATATTGCCTGGTTTCCGTTTCTTTCCGGTGCGAGGACAGGAACAACCTGGTAAATCCCGGAAACAGGATGGTCAGTAGCACCGCTAAAATCCCGGTGGCAAGAATGACTACCACTGAAACAAGTAACAAAGTTTCCCTGAGCCAGCCCAGTAAAAACAGGTTCATCAACAGGCAAAGCAGGCTCGCAATCGAAACCCCGAAGGCAAAAGCTTTCCAGGGGATTTCCGCATAACTGTCGCTACACAGGACCGAAGCCACTACGATCTGTGCCCTGGTCAGCTGTTCAGTTTCAGCGATGCGCTTATCGAGCAGGGCGCGATCGTTGTCTGAAAGAATTTGTTTCATGTCGGTGAAGCTTTATAAATAAATAAATGCCTGAGCATTTTTACTCAAGTTACTGGCTTTTATGATTATTCCAATACGGGGATCTCAAATGATATCTCCTTCCACGGCCGATCCTCCTGCATTAAAATGTTCTATATTTATATATGATCAATCCATCCTGCCATGAAGATAATCCCTGTTTGTGCCATCCTTCTGATCCTTTCCTTTTCCGCCTTAAAGGGGCAGGACAAGGAGCATTTTTTTTTCAAGGACTCCTACATCCTGAAACCTTTTCTCTCTGAAATCAGGAGCACTGCCATAAAAGCTGAGCTGGCCCGGCTGAATACACTGGATGAGAATTACTATGTAAGCGACTATACCGGCAGGCCCTTTATAGAGGTACATCTTGGGACCGAACTCCCGGTGTATTACCTGGTCAACCGGCAAAAAGATTTCAAATTCAGTGCCGGCGGCTTTATCGGGAATATCTTGCTGATCGATATGTTTGAAGAGCATACGGCCCCTGTGATCAACACAGATTACTTCTTCGGATTAAAAGCCGCTGCCATTAAATACGTCGATCATCCCTACATCCGGAACATCGGACTGAAGATGGTTCCCGTGTTTCATGAAAGCACCCACCTGGGAGATGAATTCTCCATCCACGGCCATCATGACCTTCCCGGCTTTAACCGGGTCAATGTTTCCTATGAAGCCTGGGAAATAGCCGCTGTCATCAATGATCCGGATACCATTCAATCCAATCTGCTTTCGGCAAAGCTGGGGTTCCACAGGCTGTGGAATCCCGGCAAAGGGTACTATTCAACGGACAGCCTTGAAACAAAAGGGCTTATGGTACCCCCCTCCGAAAAAAACTATGAATATTATGTTCAGCTGAACTGGCAGCGCACCCGGGGATTTCTTTGTTCCGGCAGATGGATGAATGTACTATCCGTGGAGGCAAATAACAGGCTCCAATTCAGCTACGATGATGCTGTCCGGGAGAAGAGAAGCTGGAATATCAACCTCTATCTGGGTTGGAAATATCTCGCTGGAAATTCAGGTCATCACCTGGGATTCTTTTTCAGGTATTACGCCGGGATCATTCCTTACGGGCAATTCAGGAATACTCCGGGATACCGCTATGCCGGCCTGAGCATCGTTTATCACTGATAAAACATAGCCAGGAAATCCGCAAGACCGAAACAAATCAAACATTTAAATTGATATTGCAGCTATTTTAGAATTATCATCTTCTTCACCTCCTGGAATGCACCGGCACGAATTTTATAAAAATAGATGCCGCCTGACAAATCCCGGGCGCTGAGTACAACTTCATGATGGCCTGCATGTAACGGCTTTTCGAGGAGCGTCACTACATTTTTGCCCAGGGTGTTATATACATCAATGCTTACATCGACGGGATCTGCCAGACAGAACTTAATCTGAGTGGATGAATGAAAGGGATTCGGATAGTTCTGGTCAAGCCGGTATTGCAGGGCTTTCCCGTTGACATCCTCCACGCTGTTGGGACCCGAATCAGGTTCTGTCCACCAGCCGTTGCGCAAGTAGTTCCCCCGGCCCGTTGACCAGATCAGCTTGTCGGCCGAAGATGAAGGAAGCGTATAAACCAGCACACTTTCCACATTATCCACAGCATCCTTCAGGGATACGACAATTTCTGCGGTTCCATTGTTATCGATATCGGCCAGGGTGGGTACCGGCATGGCACCCCGGCGGGGAATAATTATCCGGTGAAGCAGCTTACCGCCCGCATCCAGAATAAAAAGTGCCCCCTGATCGTTTTCTGTGGAATAGGTATTAAACAAGACCTCAGGGAGACCGTCCCCGGAAAGATCGCCGATCACTACTCCCCCTGTCAAAACGTTGGTAAGGGTGGTATAAATAAATGACCATAGTTCACTTTTATCTGAAGCAAGGGCATGAATCCTGCCGTCGAATCCGGCAAAAATAAATTCCGGGCCCGGTTTGACCGCATTGATATCGGCAATCGCAACCTGGTTGGTCGCCCCCACCAGATTCCCTCCCAGGAGCACGATCTCATTGAAGCCGTCGCCATCCACATCGGCAATGGCAGGTGCCGCAGCGGTGAACTCTGATTACAGATCCACTTCCTGGTTACCTGACCAGCCCTGCATAGCGAGAGCCAAATCGTGCAGATAGGGTACACCGGGGGTTTTTGTGCAACTCTGGAACATGTCATTTGTATCGAAAGCTTCCCCCGAACCCTTATAAAAACTTGCGTGTATATTGTCGTGAGTTACAACGATATCCATTTTAAGATCTCCGTCAAGGTCTCCCACGGCTATGTTCTGGTCATAGCTTCCGGCAGGAAAACAGTCTTCATCACAGCTACTCGATCCGGCACTATTTGGAGGAAAACCTTCCACCAGAGTACCATCGGCATGCCATGCATTCACCACGTCAGTGGGTAATACCATGGCCGGGGACGCCAGCAGATCAAGTTCTCCGTCTCCATCAATATCACCACCGGCCAGACTGCGTAACTCGCCTTCCCAGGTGACGGGAAAACCGGAAAGCAGATTGCCCTCTGCGTCAAGCAAAAAAACCTGGTCACTTGTTGCAAAAGCAATTTCCTCACAGGAGTCACCGCGAAAATCAGCAACAACGGGGCCCGCAAATATCCGGCCAGGGGTATCGTTAAACTTCCAGAAAAGGGACCCGTCAGCCTTCCAGACCACGAGTGCATTGGCTCGCGGAACGATGATTTCCTGAACGCCATTGGTGTCAATGTCAGATACGGCCGGCGAACCCAGCAATGCTTCCTCCCAACGATCTTTGAGTGTGAGTAATAAAACCGGTTCTTCCAAAGCTGCACCGTTCTTCAGGTGACTCTTTTGTGCCTGTGCAAATAAAGACTGTGTAAATGGACTCATTGTCATACCCGCCAGAAGAAAAGCTGTTATTGCCAGTCGTAAAGGTCGATGTGCCATTTTGCTATACTTTGAATTGAACTGCCGGTTCAGGCATCAAAATAAATGTACGACATAATCATGGGTCTGTCAAGAAAACGCCCCCCTGAAATCAGAAGCGCTGGCTCAGGCTGGCAAAGATCCGGTTGTAGCCCAAAGATTTTTCGAAGGTGCCCTCGTAGTGTACCGAAAGGAAGAGCTTCCGGCAGACGGACCAGGAAAGTCCGGCCTCCCCCACATGCTGGGCAATGGCCATTTCTGCACTCCGGTAGTGATGGTCCACATAATGGTATTTCAGTTCCGCCTGCAGTTTCCCTTTCAGGAACTCCCTGTTGATCCCCAGTCCGTAAATCATACCATCGAGGTAGGCCGACTGCATCCAGGTAAAAGTGGCGGTCACCCTTGCCCCGATGCCCGGTATCCCGGAATAAGTGGCATACCCGTGTGCATTCTTAGTGGCTACAGGATCATCCTTCCGGTAACGGTAGGCCGCATGGGCTCCGAGGTAGAGAGAAGGGACGGGACGGTAATTGACCCGGAATCGCCAGCCCTGGAGAATCTTTTCATCCAGCAACCTGTCGAGAAAATCCCGGTAGCTCTCGTAATAAATCAGGTTGTTGCGGGCGCTGTAGGACAGAGACAGGCTAAGGGGACTAACGATCCTGTACCGCAGCATCAGGTAGGTGTTGTAAAGATGAAACACCGTTTCTTTGGTTTCTCCCACCTTCTGATACAGGTCGGTCTCCACAGAACCGAAGAACCAGAGGTCCCTGACCAGGGTGTTGGAATGTTGTATATAGATAAAGCGCCGGTCGGTTGCCCCCTGATTCATCTGCTCGATAAAGGCCAGAGTGTTTTGCATACTCCCGGCCCCCCCCTTGAAATTATGTGCCAGATAAGCCCCGTACTGGAACAGCCCGGTGTTAATGCTATAATCCTGGTAATCGGGACGGAAACCTGCGATCATTCCGGCGGAGAGGGCCCCGAATCCCTTTTCAAACTGCAGGCCGTCGATGGCCCCCACCGAGGATAGTTTCGGGTTGATCCGCCTCCCGGCTGTAAGCCACACAGAGTTTCTGAAGGCATAAGTTGCCGAAAGTTTATAAATCTTCATTCCGTTGAAAACATTCTCCCTGATCTCATCCCACTGCCCCAGAGTATGGCTGAAAATCGAGTATGTCTCCACCGTCAGACCGCTTCCGCCGATGTTCCGGGCCGCCAGGGAGAAGGCGTAACGCAGGCGTTGCCGGCCGTCTGTCTGCTGGTTCTTCAGGTAGGTATAGGACGATACAGAGAACCGTCCATCGATCTCCTGCTTCTTGCCGGCAGCAGCCAGGGCTGCTTCATCGACGGCTTCCTCCACGGTCTCCCCGGCTTCGGCAGGCTTGGCCGGTTCGGAAGGCTTGGCCGATTCGATCGATTTCAGTTCTACCGGACGGCCGAAAACCGGATCTGATATACGGAATTCCCTTTCCCTCAGTGCATCGCAAACACAGGAAGTGGAGCTGTGGCTGAGGATCACCAGCACGGGGATCTCCCCCCGGCTATCCTTCATGAATAGGGTGTCTCCATCATGCAGCCCGTCGGTGGAGCTGAACCTGACATAAACGTGCTGGGAAGTGAGGTAGCTTACCTTCCCTTCCAGGGGGGCCTGTCCCGATGCAAGTGCTTCGGCAAGGAACAGCCCCAGGAGTAATATGGTGTAGCGCATCCCCATCAATCTTCGCTCCCTCTTGGATGGCATTCCAGGCATGCCATGCTGTTGTAAGAATAATCGTTCTCCCCCGAATGCTTGTCATCCATCCTCGACTGGCTGTGCTCGTGGCAGGTCAGACAGGTGAAATTGCTGTAATTGTTCGCATCCTGATGGCATTGCGTGCAGTTGTCCCATTCGCCCCGGTGCTCGCCCGAATAAATGGGGAAGAACTGAGCATCGTGGATGGGAAAACCGGCCGGTTTCCAGTCAGGCCGGGTAGTATGGCACTGCTGGCAGTCTGTGGAGATTCCAGCTGCCTCGTGGGCGGGATTTACCGTGTTCTGGTAATCGTCCTGGTGACAGGTATAACAGTCCGGGGAGGTATCGCTGAAGCTTCCGGAGCTATGGCAGCTGCTGCAGTCCCGGATGTCATGTCCCAGGGTGAGCGGGAAGAACTGGTGCACAAATCCCGCCCCGCTCCAGCTGAAGGCCGTGAGGGAATGGCAGTCCGCGCATTCCGTCCCCAGGTTCACATCCATGTGGTTTGGTTCCGTCGTGGCCTGGTAGTCGGCCATGTGGCAGTCGACACATTCCACACCCATGGCTTCGAAGCGAAGCGAAGAGGCCGATGAATGGCAGCCGGCACATTCAGCCGCCAGATGGGCTCCCAGGAGCGGGAAGCGGCCCTGCCGGTGGATATCCGTTACATTGCTCACAATCCAGGATTGGGGGGTATGACACCTGCCGCAGTCATTCCCGACAGTCTGCTCGTGCAGGTCCGTATGACAAGAGTAGCAATCCGTTTCCGCCTCCTTGAATTCCAGAGAGGTATGACACAGCCGGCAATTAATCTCGGCATGTTGCCCCACCAGGGACATGCCAGCGGTATTGTGATCATAGGCATAGACCTCGGGATCCAGTTCCCAGCCCCTGGTGTTGTGACAGGTGTTGCAGGGAATCCTGAAATCGTTCCCATGCGGGGAATCGGTCTGCCGTGTTGCATTTACGAAGACCATTAACAGGACAGGCAGTATCAGTGGCAGGATTCGCATGTGGTGGATATGGGTTTGTAACGTGTGTAAATCAGATCGCCCTCTGTTACCTGCGGATGGCATTTGGCGCAGTCCACGTCCCGGTGCTTCCCGTCCAGCGGGAAGGCAGTGAGTGAATGGTCGAAAAGCCCCACTTTCCAGTCGAAGTAATCGTGGCATTTCAGGCAGGAAATACCCAGGGTGCCAAACTGCCGGTTATGTACCTCCCGGTGGTATTCCAGACAATCGGAAGACAGTCTGGAGAATTTTTGTACCGGTGAAACCTGTTCGCCGGTACTCATATGACAGGCCCGGCAGGACTGATTCCGGTGGGCCCCTTCCAAAAGGTATCCTGTCAAAGCATGATCAAAGGAGATATCACTCCACCGGGAATCCTGGTGGCAGGCCGTACACTGCTTATCCGGATAATACTTTGAATCGAGGACCCCGGCATGGATGTCCTGGTGGCAGTCACTGCAGGTTTTACCGATCTCCCTGAATTCCCAGCGCTCATCTTTCCGGTGACAGTCGAAGCAGGGTGTGGCCCGGTGGGCCCCGTCCAGGGCAAAGGGCAAACTGTTATGCCGCTGGATGGTGAACAGCGAGGGGGAAAACCCTTGTTCGCTATGGCATTCAGCGCAGTCGGGCACTGACGACACGGTGGTGAATTGTTTCCGGTGGCAGTCCGTATGGCAGTCGGCGCAGCGGGAATGCTTCAGCGTTCCCGAGTACCCGTTCTTGTGGCAGGAGGTGCAGGATAACGATTCGTGTTTTCCTTTCAAAGGAAAGCCGGTGGCCGCATGGTCAAAATCCCCGGCATTTTTGATCTGCTTAAAGGAAAGCTCCGTATGGCACTTATTGCAGTCCTGCCCGAAGCGGTTCTCATGCACATCCCGGTGGCAGTCGGTGCAATTACCATGGGCACCCCCCCTGAAGATACGGGTTTCCCTGCCGTTCCTGGTAGTGGTCCGGTGGCATGCTGCACAATCGACCGATTGGTGTTTCCCCGCCAGCCTGAAAGCGGAATTGTTGTGGTTGAATCCAGGGGCCGGCCGGAAATGCTCATACCCGTGACAGGAGCTGCAATTCACCCCCAGGTCCCCCTGGTGGTAGTCCTCATGGCAATCCTTACAGGCCTGCCCGAGCCCCAGGTAAGTGTCTGTCCTTTCCCTGAGCTCCGGATCCCCGATAAATTCCTTTTTATGACACTGGCTGCAACCGATCCTTCCATGGGCACCCTGTAGCGTGTATCCCGTCAGAGAATGCCCGAACCGGTCCCTGTCGAAACGGATCATCTCAAAATTCCTGCCGTGGTGGTCATTGTGGCACGAGGCACATTCCTTTCCCTTCACCTCCACTGAAACATGATATCCCCTGTTGGCTTCGATTCTCGATGCGATCTCCCGGTGGCAGTCCAGACATTTTTCATTGGAGACCTGCTTTCGCAGAACGTGGCATTTGACACAATTGGACATCCCCTCCAGGTGTGCATGGGCCTTAGCCAGATCACCCGGACTAAGCTGGGCAAAAAGCGAAATTGTCTGGAAACCAGTAAGAAGGAGCAGCAGCGCCAGGGTTTGTATATAAGAGCTTATTCTGTTCAAAACTTCGCCACTTAGTCGTGTTTCAGGATCGCTTCTCCGAATTTCCTGGTGATCTGGATGCCGATCTTGTTCAGAAACTGGGTGGGAAGTTCGCCTCCGGCAAAAATATACACCCGGTCGTTCCGGAACCTTTGCTCACCTCTTTCCCCGTTGACCAGGGCCACCTCTTCGCTTTCAATGCTCTGAAGGTTGCTGTTGAACCACACCTCCAGTTTACCCAGGCGGATGGCTTCCTGTATCTTTTCCTGGTTTTTGGCTTTGATCCTGCTGAAAGTCTCCTTGCGGTAGGAAAGATTAACGATGTTTTGATCGCAGAGCTGCAGGGCCGCCTCCACCGCCGAGTCGCCGCCGCCAACGATCAGAATGTGTTCATTCCGGATTTGTTCGGGTTCGAGCAGCCGGTAGGCAACCTTTTCGGTCCCTTCCCCTGGAACATTCAGTTTTCGTGGCGTACCCCGGCGGCCTATGGCCAGGAGTACATGTTTGGCCGTGTATTCCTGACCAGCGGAGGTGGTGATCCGGAAGTGGTTCCCGTCCGGATAGATCCGTTCCGCCTTCGTGTGCTCGATCACATGAATGTCCTGCTTCGTGAGCACCTGGTTCCAAAGGTCCAGAAGTTCCCCCTTGTTTGTTTCATGCATCTTCACGCGGCCATACAGGGGAAGTTCCATGAGAGAGGTCATAACCACCTTTTTTCGGGGATAGGAATAAACCGTCCCGCCCAGCGAATCCTGCTCCAGGGTGAGAAATCTCAGACCATGCTTTTTTGCGCTCAGCGAACCGGAGATCCCTGCCGGGCCTGCTCCCACGATGATCAGGTCATACCCGGCCCGGTGCGACCGGTCCAGCACCCGGACGATATGATCCACCGCCTGCCGTCCCTGTTCCACGGCATTACGGATAAGTCCCATCCCTCCGAGCTCGCCGGCAATGGAGATCCCCGGAATATTGGTCTCAAAATCCCGGTTCATGTGAGGCAGGTCCACCCCCCTCTGTTCGGTGCCTATACAAAGGGAGATGGCCTGGGTGGGGCAGGCATGAAAACAAGCCCCGTGCCCTACACACCGGGCTGCATTGATGGTGGTGGCCTTCCCCCGGAGAATGCCAAGGATGTCCTTTTCAGGGCAGGCCGAAATACATGCCCCGGTAGCGATGCAACTGTTTGGATCCACCAACGGGTGCAGGGATACCGGCTCATAGGTTCCGGAGGCCCTGGCTTCAGCAATTTTATCTGCGGTTTTTCTGCTGGTCCGCCTCAGCTTGAACATGTATATGACAAGCACCAGCAGGCACAGGAGAAACACCAATCCGTAAATAATAATCTTTTCTAGTAGCAGTTCCATGGCATTAATTTAATAAAACAGCCGGGCTCCCCTGAAATAAATGTAGACTTAAACTGCCAGTAAAACGCCCGGAGAACTCTTATAGTTGTGCAGGAAGCCGGTAGATAACTCTTATTTAAAATTCATTTAAATAACAACAGGGGGAAGGATTGCATCCTGCAAGGATCAAAAGACCCAGGTATAGCCGAATACAATGGATACGAGTACATGGACCAGCATGATTACCAGCATGATCAGTGCAAAGGGAAGATGGGCCACATGCCAGTATCTGAAAAGGTTCTGCATCAGCTGGAGCCGGTCGATCCGACGGTTCAGAGAGATCTCGCGCCGGACAAGCCTGATGATCCTCCTGCGCTCCCTCCTTCTTACCCCCCTCTTCCGGATAAACTTCCGGGTGAGCCGGATCCCTTTCCGGGTATGGAAATATTTTTCCGTCGCCTCCACAATATCCTTCAGGCTTTCCCGATCAAGTCCATGGGTAGCCGAAAGCGACTCGTTCAGGTCATTCTTAAGATTACGGATCTCCACCAGGCTCAGCTCACGGCCCTCTATGGTCCGGGGGATACGGATATAAATGTACCTGCCGGCCACCCCGCTCAGGACCACCGCCACCATGCTCCAGAAGCTCACCGCCACCAGTCCCCCGACTTTAAAGGAAGTATGGAAGAGAACCAGAACAGGTCCCAGTACGCACAGGAAGATGTGGAATTCCAGCCAGTGCCTGATCAGTCCAAGCCTTTGGAATACCCGTACCCGTTTACGGAGCATATACAGGCTGACACCCAGGATCATGGACAGCGATCCAAAGATGCCCAGCCCGTGCCCAAGGAATCCGTTAGGTTTCAGCAACTGGTAGTCGTCGTGATAAAACCTTTCTTCCATAGAGGTGCCGTAATACGAATACCCCCTGTACCCAAGCCAGAAGGTCACTGCTACCAAAATCAAGACCAGGGCAGCGATGTATATTCTGTGAATTCCGGTTTTCATGATCCGTAAATATATAATAGTTTTGAAGAATCTGAAGAGAACAGTACTTCCCCTGCTGGAATCAACAAAGGTGGACTCAGCAGCAGGTCTCCAAAGCAGCCTGACTCCGGACCAGGAAAGTCCGGAGAGATATTTGGAGATTTTCTTTGGCCATCATGACCATTAACTGCAATTAGAAACTTAACTTACCAAATAAAATGAAAAAAGTTTTAATTGCTCTGGATTATGATCCCACTGCACAAAAAGTGGCTGAAACAGGTTTTACACTGGCAAAATCTTTGAAAGCCGAAGTGACCTTATTGCATGTAATTAAAGATCTGGTGTTTTATGCCACCCCTGGATTTTCTCCGATAATGGGCTATAACGGCTTTGTGGACGTAAGTCCGACGGTAATGGATAGTGTAGAAGGGCTGAAGGATGCATCCCTTCAGTATCTGAACAAAACCCGGGAACACCTGGGCGACCAATCGATTCAAACCCTGGTGAAAGAAGGGGACTTTGCAGAAACCATTCTGGAAACCGCAGAAGAATTACATGCCGATATTATTGTAATCGGGTCACACAGTCAGAAATGGCTGGAGAACATACTTATGGGAAGTGTTACCGAAAACGTGGTGCAGGATAGTTCCATTCCCCTGTTTATCGTTCCAACCCGAAAACATCAGTAAGCCGATCTGAATTTTTGTGGATTACATTCTTATTCGAATAAGATTCGGGCAGGAATATGTAATCTGAATATCATTGATTTTGTATCCAGAATACAAATTAAAAAATACCCGGTCTGCCAAAACAAAACCCATGGTAAAAGGTTACTGATATATTAAATTGCCTCAAAAAAATAATTAGCTCACAAATTTTGATTTCCAGTGGATACATTACTTTCTCTTTCGCTCAAATGGATTCACCTGATCGCCACAGTGGCCTGGATCGGTGGAATGTTTACCAGTTTCCTGATTTACACTCCCGCTATCGGGAAGACCCTGGACTCCCCGGTTGCCGGGAAGCTTATGGCTGCTGTTTTGAAGCGGTTCCGCTTGATGGTCTACATCTCCATGGCCGTGTTTCTGATTACCGGCATTCTGTTGGGATCCCTGTATCTGAATTCCGGTGTATCTGTCTCTGGCAGGACCGAAATGATAGGCATTCTGGTCATCAAGGTTCCCCTGTACGTCCTCACAGTTATCCTGGCCATTGTCTCCTTTGAGATGCTTGGGCCAAGGGTGGCACGGATAGCGGCAGAAGGCCCGGGCCCAAAACTGCGAAGAGCTCAACGGTCCCAGAAGGTCCTGGCTGTGGCCGGTTTTCTGCTGGGCCTGATCATTCTGGCCATCTCCATGTTACTTTAGACTTAATCCCTGGATCTTACAGTGGTATTTTCCTGGATGCATCCGCCCACCAGAAAGCTGCTTCCCGCCTGCAGATCCTGAAAGAAGATATCTTCTGTGCTGGGATACTGGGCTGTACACATAGCCAGTTTTTCACTGGATTTTTCAGCAAGGGCCGGATCCACCCTGGCAGCTTCCTGATACATGTCAGCTGCTGCCCAGTAAACACTCTGTTGCTTAAAGTCATCACCCAGATGTTTGCGGCAGGCGATAAAAGCATCTCCAAGGGCCATGTATGCTTTCCCATAACCATTTCTGTAGGCAATGGCTTCCCTGGCAAAATTGATGGCCTCGCAGTGCTCTCCATTGGCCAGGCTAACGATGCTGAGTTCAAAAAACCATTCAGCCCTGGTTTCATTGGGAAGATGATCATCCAGTACGGCCATCTGCAAGTACCAGGCAGCCTTATCCAGTTCATTCCTTCCGATAAAAAGCAGGGCCAGCTGATGCGCCGGTTCAGGACCGGGATCTATTTCATACAGCTTTTCAGATGCAGCGATATAAAGAGCCGACTGACCGCATCCTGCATAGGTATAGGCCTTCGTTATCTTTTCAAGCAGATGCGGTTCCCCGCTGTTTTTCTCAAACTGCGGTCCGAAATGGAGATCCAGTCCTTCACAGGTGAGAATACCTTCTTTCTTTACCATTTCATCCACAGAGGCCCTGGCTCTTTCCCTGTGGGAACTTCTTCACTCCTGCTGGTCGAGAAGCCCGGTAACCAGCAAGTAATCCTCCAGGACCTGACTGTTTTCTATGATAGCTGCCTGATTCAGTTTGAGACCGGCTGCCATGTAATTAAGCATAACCACTTCCAGGGATCGGGCTCCCTGGATTTCCAGGCTCTGTTTGAGCATTCCATAGGCCGACTGAAGCTGATCTTTGTCAGCACTCCGGTACCTGAGTAAATCGCATCCCTTGCGGCCAAGAATATTCCCCTCTCCCCCGAAATGCGCCATGCGCTGGTCGTATATAAGCATCAGGGTATCTATCCTGGCATCCCTCCACGGTCCATCGGGTGCATCTTCGATAAAGTGGCGGTACATGGTCACTCCATCCACGTAAAGCCGCTCGCTTTCACCAGGAAACTCATGAAACAAGGTCCACCAGGCATCCTTGCCCAGGATATATTCTTTGTATTTAAAGAATTCCCGGTAGGTGGAGATCAGTTCGCCGCACCGGAGGTTTTCCGAAGGTCCGGTCGCATGGTTTGCTGAGTAAGGCTGGGAAAATCCCAATTGCTGAATGAATATTAAAAGTGCCGGGAGGAAAACGATTCTGGAAACATGCATGGGGTTCATTTTAAAAATTTCATGAATCATTCAAAAAAAGGGCCATAATTTATTATCTGCTGATATTTAAACAGTTACCATTGTTCGGGTGTTCGGCAATTATCCGTTTTCGTACATACCAGCGTGCGATTCCGGGCGAAGAAAATCGTCCATCCCGGCCTCTGAAAAGTGAATAGAGGTCCTAAATTCCATTAAATTGCAGGAAGCAAAACGTGGACCATGTGCCGCTATGAGATTGAGAATCAATTTTTAATATTTTTATTACAATTATTAATTCATTAAACGATGCTTAAAGAATTTAAACGATTTATTGCCAAAGGCAATGTGATTGAAATGGCTGTAGGCCTGATATTGGCAATATACTTCGGAGCTATTGTGAAATCCCTGGTGGACCACATCATCCAGCCCCCGATGGAAATCAAAATCTTCAGATCCAAATTGATCTCTTTCAACTGATCCAGCCCCCGGAAACCTGGCACGAAGCCAATTATGACCTTTTTTCCGGTGAAGGCGCTTCTTTTAATTTTTCAGAACAGGACAAGGGCACCAAAAACAGCAGCATCAGGAATAACTGGAAGGATCTTCTCATGATTTCAGGCATTTGTTTAATATAAGAGTCCCTCCATTCAGGATATCGTTCTCTTTTGACATAATCAGGTACGGGAGATGACCACTCTCTGGCCCGGTATTGAAAAAGAATGTTCCGTTGGCTATGTAAAACTGCTGCTGGTAATCATTTACTCTTTATGGCTTATACTCCGGAATGAAAATAAATAAAGAGAGTTGTCAGCTTGAACAGGCCGGAGTAAAAAGCAAACAAAATCTGATATAATTCGTATCAACAGTTAACACCCCAAGGTTACAGATACATACATGAAGACGAAAGAGGCGAGGAATATCCTAATTATCACACTGGTATTTCTGATAGTTCTATTTTCCACTGATACATTCAGTCAGACCGTAACCGGTTTGAATGTGGAATACTGCACTAATTCCCCTGTGGATACCATATACGGTAACAGTCCCAGCAATGGAGTTTTCGAGGCATTTTACGGGGCGGGTAACCGGACAGGAGTAACCCAGATATCCTGGGATCCGGCCATTGCCGTATTTTACCCCGCAGCAGCTGATCTTACTGGTAACACGGCGCACATCATCTATGAGGGCGTGGATTTTACGACTACCGTCAGGAGCAATATCCCCGATGCAACCCTTGGTCCGCTTCCTGCTTTTCTATGCGAAGATGATCCCCCGCATTTTTTAAACGAAGGGAATCCGGCCAATGGCTTCTATCTCCTGGACGAAGTGGCGGTAATCACCGAATTTGATCCCGGGCTCTACGGCCCTGGAAATTATTCCATTTCCTACGTGGTGAGCAACGGCTTGTGCAGGGATACCAGCGAGGCGCAAACCATCATGGTGGGGCCGGAACCCATTGTGTTCTCATCCTTCAACAGTCAGTATTGCCAGAACGACCCGGATGTGGATTTCACCTACAGTCCTTTGGGCGGCGTTTTCACCTCCATCCCGGGATTGACGGATCACGGGGATGGAACAGCCACCTTCAGTCCCGCGGCAGCCGGGGGAACCACCAGCAATATCCAGTATACCTATTCCTACATGGGTTGTACCAGTACGCTGACAAGAACAGTCACGGTGTATTCCACGCCGGTGGTGGATTTTTTTGGATTTGACCCCCTTGGATACTGCATCAATGAAGCAGCTGTGATTCTTACAGGGAACAGGGCCCCCCTGGGCACCTTCTCGGGTCCGGGGATCACTGACCTGGGAAATGGCACCGCCTCGTTTGATCCTTCAAGCCTCTCCGTGGGGGGAGGTCCCTATACCGTGACCTATACCTATACGGACGGGGTCACCGGCTGCACGAATTCCAATTCGAAACAGACCTCCATATTGCCCATTCCAACGGCCACCATTTCGGGAAGCGCTACCATATGTATCGGAGATCCCGCCACCCTTGATGTAACTTTCACGGGAACAGGGCCCTTCGACTTCACCTATTATAATGGCACCTCCAACCAGAACATCAGCAATGTGGCCAATCCCTATGTACTGAACCTGGCCCCCACCATTTCATCGGTCTATACGATCCTCTCTGTAACACAAGCAAACGGCTGCAGCAATGCGGGTAACGGAACGGGCACCGTGACGGTAAATCCCCTTTCAGTGCTGGTCAATAATCCCACAAACAAAATAGCCTGCGCCGGCGATAACGAAAGTTTTTCCGTAACAGCCACGGGCGTGGACCTGACTTACCAGTGGCAGTTTAACGGAGTGGATATTCCCCTGGCCACGTCCAGCATTTTGAGCCTGAGCAATATAAACGCTTCGCATGCAGGCGAATACCGCTGCGTGGTGTCCAGCTCATGCGGACCGGATCTCACCAGCGCATCGGCTTCCCTGGATGTGCTGCCCCCTACCGTGATAACCGTACAACCTGTGGCGGTGAATGAATGTGAAGGGACCAACGTCAGCTTCATGGTCCAGGCCACCGGATCGGGGCTCACCTATACCTGGAGAAAGAATGGCGTCGATTTGTCAGATGGCGGAAACATCATCGGTTCGGCCACCAACATCCTGGTGATCTCCAATATCTCGCTTGCCGATATGGCCGTATACACCTGCGTGGTCAGCGGCGACTGCGGCGACCAGACGACTATCTCCAGGACACTAACCGTGGATACCGAGATCTCTATCATCACCCAGCCGGTTACGAAAAGTTTGTGCACAGGGGGGACCACCTCCTTCAGCGTCGAGGTCACAGGCTCCAACCCGGCATACCAGTGGCAGCATAACAATGTGGATATCCCGGGAGCAAATTCACCCACGCTGAACCTCGCTGCTGCGGATGCCGCGGATGCCGGAAACTACAACTGCGTGATCACCGGCAGCTGCAATACAGAAATAAGTAACCTGGCAAGCCTGGTGGTGCATGAAAACGTGAGCATCGACCTTCAGCCCTCGGCCGTATCCGGCTGTGAGGGCTCAACGGCAGCTTTCAATGTGGTAGCCTCCGGATCCGTCACTGGATACCAGTGGCGACAGAACGGTGTGGCGCTTGTGAATGGCGGCGACATCTCGGGAGCAAACAGTCCGAACCTGACCATTAACAATCTCACCCTGGCACATTCTGGAGGCTACAGCTGCGTGGTCAGCGGACAGTGTGACAACGTGACCTCCAACACCGTGGGGCTCGTGGTGGATCAGGCGGTTTTGATCACAACGGATCCGGTGGATCAGGAATTTTGCGAGACGGAGAATGTGATCTTTACCTCGGTTGCCACAGGAACCAACCTGCAGTACCAGTGGTACAGGGATGGGGCCATCATGCCCGGTGAAAATGGCAGCAACCTGGTGATCAACGGGGCTACGGCCGCTGATGTGGGGACCTATTACAGCCGTGTCTCCAATTCCTGTAATTCCCAGACTTCCGACATCGTGGGATTAAGCCTTAACGAACCAACCCTTATTGTGACCCAGCCCCTGGATGACCTGGTATGTGAAGGGGACAATGCAAACATGAGCGTTACCGTAACAGGCTCGAATATCAGCTATTCCTGGACGCATAACGGGACCCCCATCAACGATGGCGGAGCCTACTCGGGAACCAAGACCTCCTCCCTGTTCATCAATAACCTGGATATTTCGCATGAGGGGGTCTACGTATGTGAAATCACCGCAAGCTGCGGAAACCTTAACTCCGCCCCTGCTGTCCTTACAGTGAACGAGAATATCATCTTTACCTCCCAGCCCTTAAGCAAAAGCATTTGTCCGGGTAACAGCACATCCTTCACGGTGGCCGCCACAGGCACCGGGCTGTCCTATCAATGGCAGTTTAATCATGTGGATATCCCGGGGGCCACTTCGCCGACCCTGAACCTTGGCGGCGTGGATGCTACCGATGCGGGCATCTATAACTGTGTGATCACCGGCACCTGCGGGACAAGAACAAGCAATCAGGCCACCCTGGTGGTCTATGAGAACCTGAGCATCACCCTCCAACCCACCTCGGTGGCTACCTGCGAGGGAGCGTCAGCTGATTTCAATATAGCTGCTTCAGGATCCATGACCGGCTACCAGTGGCGGAGAAGCGGCGTAGCGCTGGTGAATTCCCCCGATATCACAGGGACAAACAGCCCTAACCTGACCCTTTCCAACCTCACAGCGGCCAGTGCCGGAGCCTACAGCTGTGTGGTGACCGGCCAGTGCAACAGCGTGACTTCGAATAATGTGAGCCTGCTGGTGAACGAGGCCATCGTGATTACCACGAACCCGGCGGACCAGGATTTCTGCGAAACGGACGATGTTATTCTGAACACGGTTGCCACGGGCACTAACCTGCAGTACCAGTGGTACAGGGACGGAGCCATCCTCCCGGGCAGAACTTCAAGCAGCCTGGTAATTGCCGGGACAACAGCTGCTGATGAGGGATCCTACCATTGCGAGGTCTCCAATTCCTGCGTACCGCAAACATCTGAAACTGCCGTTCTGACCATGAACGATCCCACGGTTATTGTGGCCCAGCCAACAGATGATATTATGTGTGAAGGGGATAATACCAACATGACCGTGACTGTAACAGGATCGGATATCACTTACTCCTGGACACTTAACGGGTCAGCCATCAACGACGGGGAAAACTATTCAGGCACCGGGACCGCCTCCCTGATCATTAGTAACCTGGACATGACCCACGGCGGGATCTATGTTTGTGAGATCTCCGGCAGCTGCGGAAACATCAACTCCAATCCCGCCACGCTGATCGTCAATGAAAATATCAGCATCTCCTCGCAACCGGTGAACCAGACCGTTTGTCCGGGCACCAATGTCCAGTTCATTGTCGAGGCCTCCGGAACCAATCTTAGCTACCAGTGGCAGCACAACGGGGCCGATATTCCCCTGGCAGTCAATCCTACCGCCAATACCGGCACCCTGCTGATACCTGCTGTTTCCGCTGCCGATGAAGGGATATACAGGTGCAGGCTCACCGTGGCCTGTGGAACAAGCTTTTCCACTGCCGCCGGCCTGACCATGACAAATCTTGTAAGTATTGTGAGCCAGCCTGCAAACAGGCAGATTTGTGAAGGCAATAATGCGAGCTTCTCCGTCACGGCCACTGGCAGCAACCTCATCTACCAGTGGAAAAAGAACGGGGCGAATCTGGTCAACGACGGCCGGATCACGGGAGTAAATTCCAGCACCCTGAACATCAATAGCATTGTGGAAGGGGACCAGGCTGCCTACTCCTGTCAGGTCAGCAATTCCTGCGGTTTTGAAAATACCGCTCCTGCCAGCCTGGTGGTGGATGAGTCGGTGACCATTACCACACAGCCGGTGGTATTTAATGCCGTGGAAAATGGCCATGCAAGCTTCTCGGTAAATGCCTCGGGCGAGATCCTTTCCTACCAGTGGTACCGGGTATCCGATGGCCAGCCTGTGGCGGATGGCGGTGTTTTTAGTGGCGCCACCACTTCCATCCTGACCCTGACCAACCTGACTTCAATCCATGCCGATTCATACTATTGCGTCATCACGGGCACGTGCAATACGGTTACCAGTGAACCGGGACTCCTGAATGTGAACCTGCTGACTCTGATCACCGTCCACCCTGCCGATCCCGGGGAAAAATGCGTGGGGGAAAGCGTCAGTTTCGATGTGCTTGCCACGGGTACCAACCTGAGCTTTGTCTGGCGCAGGAACGGGGTGGACCTGGTGGATGATCTCCGGATCAGCGGTTCATCAACGGCCAGCCTGACCATCGATGATCTCCGGTTTAACGATGCAGGCTCCTATTCCTGCCTGGTGAACGGCGACGAAGGCACAGAAAACAGTTACCCCACCACGCTTGTGGTCAATGAACTGACAAATATCACCCTGCAGCCACTGGATGCTAACCGCTGTGAAGGGGACGATGCCTTGTTTGTGATCGGGGTGGCCGGAAATATAACGGGCTACCAGTGGCAACTGGACGGGGTGGACCTGGTCGAGGACGGAAGGGTAAGTGGCGTGGATACGGAGACTTTGTCTGTTTCCAGTCTAACGGTGGCCGACGGCGGTATTTATACCTGCATCGTGACGGGTGTATGCGCCAACGATGTGTCTAACCCGGCCACGCTCGTGGTACATGAGAATACAGCCATCACCTCGGAGCCCCTATCCCTGTCCAGGTGCGCAGGAGCCCCGGCCACCTTCAGCATCACTGCCGACGGCGGGGCTATCTCCTACCAGTGGAAAAAGGGCGGTACGAACCTGGTGAACGGCGGGAGGATATCCGGCGCAAATTCCAGGGATCTCACGATATCAGGTCTACTGGTATCCGACGAAGGAGCCTACAGTTGTGAGGTGGCCGGACCGTGTGGCTCCGATAATTCCCTGGTGGCTACGCTCACGGTGAGCCCCAAGACACTCGTTACCGGTCAGCCCACCGATAAAGAACTCTGTGAGGGAGACGATGCCATTTTCCTGGTGGAAGCCGAGGGGCTGGGACTGGTCTACGAATGGAGACTGGACGGGGTGGCCCTGGTCGAGGACGGTGCGCATATCATTGGTTCCGACACAAAAACCCTGATCATTAACGACCTGCTAATCTCCGACGAGGGCAGTTACCAGTGCTTTGTGACCGGTACCTGTGGGGACTACCTGAGCAATCCTGCCGATCTCACTGTCAACCCGCTGGTCCAGATCATCACTCAGCCCGTTGACGAAAGCAGGTGTGAGGGCCAGTCCGTTACCTATACCGTGGTATCGGGGAATGTCTCCAATGGTTTCCACTGGAAGAAGGACGGGGTTAAACTCACGGAGGGAGGCAAGTATTCAGGTGTGAACACCCCAAATCTTACCATCACCGGCCTGGCTCTTTCCGAGGCAGGCGTATACAGCTGCCTGATATACGGGGTATGCGACAGCGTGAACAGCGGGCTGGCGGATTTGGAGGTGCTGCCAACGGCCATCATCTCCATGCAGCCCCTGCACCAGAATGTGGATGAAGGATCTCCTGTTACCTTTACCATTGATTCACAGGGCGATCCGCTCACATACCAGTGGCAGCGAAATGGCACCAATATTCCGGGAGCCAACAGCAGCTTCTATACCATCCCGGCCGTGACTATAGCCGATGAAGGGGCCTATACCTGTGTGGTCACCGGCCCCTGTAATACTACCTTCAGTGACCCGGCAAACCTGACGGTCAACTCGGAAACCCTTGTTACCAGCAATCCCCTGAGCCAGGTCAAATGTGAAGGAGACGCTGTTGTATTCTCCGTCACCGCCACCGGCGAGAACCTGAGCTATGAATGGAGGAAGGATGGGGTCGCCCTGGTGGATCAGAGCGGCAGGATTGCTGGATCAGGCACACCCAACCTCACCATATCGCTGGTGACAATGGCCGATATGGCAAGCTATACCTGTGTTGTTTCAGGAGATGGAGGGGAGGCGAGTACGGCTGCTGTCACCCTGGAGATTCTGCCCGTCACCATGCTGGTTTCCCAGCCCCCGGGCATCCGGAACACCTGTGAAAACGAAAATATCTTCTTTACGGTGGAGGTAACGGGAGATAACCTGGTCTATTCCTGGGAAAAGGATGGCACCGCTCTGGTCGACGGCGGGAACGTATTTGGTTCCACCAGCAGCATACTCAGCCTTTCCAGTGTAACAACGACGGACGAAGGCACATACCGCTGCGTCATCACGGGAAGTTGCGGCAATATTATAACAAATCCTTCCACCCTTACGGTGAATGAATACCCGGCTGCCCCGGGAGCTATTAACGGCACCACCACCCTGTGCCAGGGAGAGACAGCCTTCTCATACGAGGTGCCTGATATCGCCAACGCCGATTTCTACGAATGGACCCTGCCCTATGGCGCAACCATTGAGAGCGGAGCAGGCAGCAGGTTTATCGTGGTGAACTATGGACTGGATGCCGTAGGAGGAATGATCACCGTAAGGGGACGCAATGCCTGTGGTGTGGGGCCTGTATCGGCACCACTTACCATCACGGTCCATCCAAAACCCGTAGCCCAGGCCGGATTTGACCAGAGCATCTGCGGTTCAAGCACGGCCCTCAATGCAAATAACAATCCCAATGGTACCTGGACCCTGCTGAGTGGATTTGCCACTTTTGATGATGCGGACCTGTATAATACAGGGGTAAGCTATCTTGGACGGGGAGACAATGAACTGATGTGGACGGTAACGGAAAACGGCTGTGTTTCCTCGGATACGCTTACCATCAGGAACAACCAGGTAACACTGAATGCCGGACAGGATCAGATCCTGTGCGGTACTTCCACCGTTCTCAATGCTTCCGTACCATCAGAGGGAGTCGGAAGCTGGTCCATTGCATCGGGCAGCGGAGGCGCTAACATTGTCCAGCCCTGGAATCCAAGCAGCCCGGTTACCTTTATACAAAGAGGCACCAACCTGCTCATCTGGACCGTTAATAATGCGGGATGTAACAGCCGGGATACGGTAGCGATCATCAACGATCTGCCAAGCAATGCCTTTGCCGGCCGTGATACCATATTATTAACTGACGCCTATACGCTGGAAGGAAATACTCCTGGCATCGGGACCGGAACCTGGTCCCTGGTCAGTGGTTCCGGATCCATCACGAATCCTTCCCTGCCCACCTCCACCGTAACGAACCTGGGCATTGGGGAGAATATATTCAGGTGGTTCATCTCCAACAATGCCTGTTTTTCTGAAGACCTGGTTCGCGTGCTCAACTACAGTCCCTCCATCGTAGATGCCGGACCCGACCAGACCCTGTGTACCAGTAACACAACCCTGTCCGGCTCCCAGCCCAATTATGGAACAGGACAGTGGACTGTTGTACAGGGATCAGGAAGCTTCGTTGACGCTTCAGATCGCGAAACAGAAGTGTACGATCTGGGTCAGGGAGTCAATGTATTCCAGTGGACCATTTACGAATACGAAACAGAATCCGACCAGGTCACCATAACCAATCAGGCACCGGATAACGCCAATGCCGGCATAGATCAGCGAATCTGCATGGACCAGACAAGCCTTTTCGGGAATGAACCGCTTATCGGATCGGGACAGTGGTACATCATCGGGGGCTCGGCAAATATTGCTGATGATCACGCATTCAATTCTGCCGTAGGAAATCTGAGCCGTGGAACCAACACCTTCAGGTGGACCATTACCAATGGGGCCTGCAGCTCCTCCGACGAGATATTTATTATCAACGATATGCCCACCACAGCCCATGCCGGGGTGGACCAGATTACCTGCGAGGATTCCATTGCCCTCTTCCCCAATACACCTACCGTTGGAACGGGCGAATGGAGCCTGGTCAGTGGATCGGCCACCTTCGTGGGCAATATGGCCTATGGCATTGCTACCAATGATAACTACTTCCGGTGGGCCATCACCAATAATGGGTGTATATCTGCCGATACGGTCATGATCACCAGTCATAAACCATCCCGTGCCCTGCCTATGTCACCATTATCCATTTGTGTTGATAACATGGTACTTCCGGGGAATGCCCCCCAGTACGGTACCGGTCAGTGGAGCATATTAAGCGGAAGCGCGGTCCTGACGGATCCCTCAGATCCCAATACCCTGGCCGAAGACCTGGGACTGGGGCTGAACAGGCTCAGGTGGACCATTAGCTATGAGGAGTGTACCTCCTATGCGGAGTTCGATGTGAGTTATGACCTGATTTTCACAAATGCGGGACCCGATCTGACCTTATGCGATAATTTCACGATCATGTCGGCAAGCAGCCCGGGGGTGGGAAGCGGACAATGGTCCATCGTTGGAGGTTCCGGCTCTGCGGTCTTCACCAACCCGGACATGGCCACCACGGAAGTTACCGGCCTCGACAGGGGCGATAACCTGCTTCGCTGGACGGTAACAAACCGCGGTTGTGTCTCCTACGACGATGTAATCATTACCAATAACAGACCAAGTGATGCCTACGCAGGAGCCGACCGTTCCGTATGTGGCGAAGCCATCAACCTGAACGCGAACAATCCCATCGTGGGGCTTGGGACATGGTCGGTGTTAAGCGGTTCGGCAACCATCGAATCGCCGGATCGGTATAATTCGGAGGTCTCAAATTTAAGTGTGGGAAACAACACTCTGAGATGGACGATCAGTCATGCCGGGTGTATATCCACGGATGAGGTCAATATCACCAACGACCAACCGACTAATATCGATGCAGGCCTGGATCAGTATTTATGTGCCAGTTACACATCGCTCTACTCCTCTCAACCCGTGGGTGGATATGGACGCTGGTCCATTGCCGAAGGATCAGCGACCTTTGACGATAACACCCTGTACAACACCGATGTCAGCAACCTTGAAATGGGTGAAAACAGGCTCGTCTGGACCGTGACCATCTCTGGTTGCAGCAATTCCGACACTGTACTGATCGTCAATAATCTGCCATCTATCCCATCGGCCGGGCCAGACCAGGACTTGTGTTCTGCTGAAGCATTAATGGCTGCAAATGCCCCCCAGATCGGGACCGGGCACTGGAGCATAGTAAGTGGCTCTGCCACCTTCGAGAATGGGAATGATCCCTATACGAGAATAAGCAATGTTGGGAATGGGGTCAACACGCTGAGCTGGATCACGACCAATGGAAGTTGTCAGATCAGTGACGAGGTGCTCATCATCAACAGCATGCCAACAATTTCCTATGCGGGCGAAGACCGGGCTGTGTGCAATACGACCGCCAACCTGCTGGCCAACCCGCCGGTAACAGGTACCGGGACCTGGGATGTGGTAAGCGGATTTGGAATCATTGCAGATGAGAACGACTACAATACGCAAATTACAAATCTCGGATTTGGTTCCAATACCCTGAGGTGGACAACCGAAAACGGGCGTTGTACCTCGGTGGACGACGTGATCATCACTAACAATCTTGCCGTGGCGGATGCGGGCCTGGATGAGATTGTGTACCAGCCCACTGTCCAGCTTGTGGGAAACAAGCCCCAGGCCGGCGTGGGTGAATGGCAGTTGAATGCAGGAATGGGAGTCATTATAGATCCTCACAACTTTGAAACCACCGTAACTAATTTGGGCGAGGGTGCCAATTCATTCTACTGGACCATAAACAATGATGGCTGCGTGGCAAGTGATGCGGTGATCATTACCTATTATGTACTGCCTGAGGTAGACTTTATGCCAACGCCTCAGAATGGCTGTCCGAGCTTATTGGTTGACTTTATCAACAGCTCCGTAGGAGGATATCCCTTCAACTGGGATTTCGGAGATGGCACGGTTTCCACAGAGACCAATCCCATGCATACTTATGATACGCCTGGCACCTATCATGTGCGCCTGTCCGGTACAGGCCCCGATGGCATCATCATTACGAAGGACACCACGGTTATTGTATACGAACAGCCCGATGCTGAATTAGAAGTTACTCCTGACCTGGTCTTTGTTTCAGATCCTCCAAGTCCGTCTGATAAACCTGTTAACTTTTATAACCTTACCACCGAATATGAAACGGTAACCTGGGATTTCGGGGATGGAACCACTTCCACCAAAATTAACCCCATTCACAACTACCTGGAGACTGGTGTGTATGATGTCACCCTGCACGTGGTTACAGAGAACCAGTGCTACGACAGTGAAACAATACAGGGGGCCGTAATGGTTAAACTGAAGGGATCCATCGAGTGCCCCAATGTGTTTACTCCGAATCTTGGAGGAGGAACAGGTGGAATAGTGGTCGAGAACGACTACAGCAACGATGTGTTCCATTGCTTCGCCAGGGATGTGGATGATTACCGGCTGGAGATATATAACCGGCTTGGAATCCGGATGTTTGAAAGCGAAGATATCAATGTGGGCTGGGATGGATATTTTAATGGAGAACTTGCAGAGGAAGGGGTGTATGTATTCCGGATTTCCGGAACCTACAATAGTGGGGAAACATTCACTGATGTGGGAAGTGTGATGATAATTTATAACGAATAAGCCATGTTCATTCATTTGAAACATATAAAGTTGATGGTGATACTGGCTTTTGTCTTTTCGGTCGGAAAGACACAGGATCCTCAGTTTTCCCAGTTTTATTCCTCTCCCCTGTACCTGGCCCCTTCATTTGCCGGAGCAACGGGTGGCGGAAGAGTTATTTTGAATTACCGGGATCAGTGGCCACAACTTGCCTCTACTTATCTCACCTATGCCTTTTCAGCAGATTATTATTACGGAAAATACAAGAGCGGCATCGGGTTGATGGTGCTGCGTGATCAGGCAGGAGAGGACGGCTTGATGAATACCACCAGTGCAGGCCTGGTATATTCCTACAATTTTGACGTTAGTCCGAAATGGAGCATTCGCCCTGGCTTGTCTGCCTATTATTATACCAGGTCAATTAATTTTAATGCCTTTCGATTCGGCGATCAGATTCTACGTGGAGACAACTATGGCAATGCAGGCTCCTCGGTGGAAATGACAACCCTTCAAAATCTGGAGCCCGTCTCCCATTTTGACTTTGCCACTTCAGTGATGGCCTATTCCGAAATCTACTGGGTTGGATTTACGCTGGATCACCTGATGTATTATAGTGAAATACTTTCTGAGCAGGGCGACTATATCCCACCGAGGTATTCGGTCTTCGGGGGGGCAAAACACATGATATATGGCAACACCCTGATGCGCAGGGAAGAGAGCATTACAGTTGCACTGAATTTTATGACCCAGAACAGGATAAAGTACATGGATTTAGGCTTGTACTACACCAAAGCACCCATCATTTTCGGTATCTGGTACAGGGGGCTCCCCATCTTTCCGGACAATCCTAACGTAGGCGCCCTTGCTCTTTCTGTCGGAGCCAAACACAAGGGCATACACATTGGATATAGTTATGATTTTACACTGAGCCGCTTGATTAATCAAACAGGTGGAGCTCATGAAATTTCATTGAGCTACATATTCAATGAACACAAAAAACGAAGAACCAGGCATAAAATGGTTCCATGCCCGGTCATGTAGATGGATCAAATTATCTGGTACAGCTTTTATGGATTTTTAAGCATCATAGTCTTCGCAGCACTTTCTGCATGAACTACTTCTCCTTCTATAAGCGCTTTTTTGGTCTCCCGGACTGGGTCCTGCTGAATGCCTTCAATGCCCGGATGGAAATTATCGATCCCTCTGGTGGAAGTACTTCCATGCGCGACCAGCTGCTCCCGGTGGAAGGCAGGATGTGCGGCATCGGCAAGATCGGGTACTATCCCGAAGTTGTACAGCACACCAACTGGGATTACGGACAATTCGGCAAAGGGTATTACAACGACATTTTTGCTCCGGGGTGGGTGGTATCCTCCCTGTGGGAATTGCTCTCAAAAGACAGGCTGCACCATTATTTTCAGGACTAATACGAATGAAATGAGGAAATTCAGATTCTCCAGAGTGATCCTGCTGATCAGCTTCATGTTTCAGCTGGCTGGACACGCAAACGCGCAATGCACCTATATGAACCCGCTTATGGAGGGGGCCGATCCGCATGCATCTTTCCACGAGGGGAAATATTACCTCCTGGTGACCCGGGGCGACCGGATCACAATCAAAAGCTCCCCGAAACTGGAGAAGATCGGACCCCTGAACGAGATCCGTGCCTGGGAATTCCGGAATACCCCTGTGGGAGGTCATATATGGGCCCCTGAACTGCACAGGATCGATGAGCAGTGGTACATATATTCCTGTGGCCAGAATACAGGACTGGACAACAACCAGGAAGCACGAGCCTATATCCAGGAGGATCAGGAAATGTTCGTGCTCAAAAGCACTACCGGAGATCCGTTCGGCCCCTATGAATTTGTATCCTGGCTGATGCCCGGAATGGGTGCCATCGATGAGACCATCTTTACGCACACCGATGGCAAACACTACATTATCTGGTCCCAGTTCAATATTCCGGGCCAGCCCCAGAGCCAGTGCCTCTATATTGCTGAACTCCTCTCCCCCACTTCCATCGGGGTAAAGCGAGTCCTGATCTCCTGCCCGGATCAGCCCTGGGAACTGAATGGATGGCCCGTGAACGAAGGGGCTGCCGTGCTTCAGAAGAACGGGAAGACCTTTATCGTGTATTCCGGAAGCGGTTACCTGACTCCCGAATATGCACTGGGATACCTGGTAAATACGGACGGAGACCTCCTGAATCCCGGCTCCTGGACCAAGGTCGGTCCCGTATTCCAGCAGGATCCGGAAGCGGGAGTCTATTCCACCGGTCACAACTCCTTCACCACCTCCCCGGACGGAACAGAGGACTGGATCGTTTTTCACGCCCGCCTGAGCCCTGACGGGAACACCCCCCGCTACACCTTTATCCAGAAATTCAAATGGGAGCATGACATTCCTGTATTTGGCACCCCGAAAGCTGCCGGAGAATTACTAAGCTGTCCCAGTGATACCGGATGGATCCTTTAATTACAAAAAGAAGTTTATGAAACAAAACGGATGAGGGAAGCTGCTCCTGGTTGTTCCTGTAATTTCATTTCTTTCATGGATAACAGCGCACAAAAAGACAGATAAGAGAATTCCGGAAATCTTCAAATAATTATAGGAATTCAGAAATTATGCTCTAACAGCCAAAATATATTTGACAAGCAATGAGACGGCTCCAAATATCAGGAACAGGTCCAGATAAATGGCCAGTTTCAGCGCCCCAAAAATCCCGTAAAAAAGTCCGAAGATTACCACAGTCAGGGTAATCGACTGGGAACCAAATACGTTATACAGAAGCAAAAAACCGATGATCACGGATAATGTCGGGCATGGAATCAGTCCGGCAGGAGATGCATAGAGATATTTTACGAAGGAATCTGTAGTTATGAAGTGCGGATATACCAGACCAAACACAATCATCAGTATGCCGGTGACCATGAAAACCAGTTGTGACATCTGTACGGGTTGAGTGCTTGCCTTCAGACCGAAAACGAATAGCAGGACCGTAAGAAGTGAATAAAGGATGCCATTAAACGGATTTCCAGAGAGAAACGCCAATGCCGCAACAGAAAGGAAGGGTACACAAATAAAAAGCCCAAATAACCTGTTTGTCGGCAGCCACCTGGCAATCAATAAGATAATCAGGGCATAAAAAAGAACATGCCAGATCAGGGCGATGGTCGAATAATCGTTTGCAATTCTATGAAGTCCATGAAGAATTTCTTCCGTTTTCATCGCTGCAGCAGAAAATAATTGTTGATTTGTCTTATTAGAGCGGATTAACAACATGCTTGAACAAAGCGTGACCGAACGTACGAAACAGCTGACCGAAACAAATACACTGCTATTAAAAGTGCAGAAGGAAAATCTGCAATCGCAGTTCGAAGTGCTTAAACAACAGGTAAACCCGCATTTTCTTTTCAACAGCCTGAATGTCCTGACCTCCCTGATCAAGATTGATCCCGATCTGGCGGAATCGTTTACCGAGCAACTGTCGAAAGTATATCGGTACGTGCTGGAAAACAAGGAGAAAGACCTGGTAGCGCTGAGTACCGAGCTGGAATTCCTGAACTCCTACCTCTTCCTCCTGGAAATCAGATTCATGAATAAATTGTTGATCCATATTGAAATTGACAAATCCTATAACGATTACCAGATACTGCCCATTGCCATCCAGCTCATTATCGAAAATGCGATCAAGCACAATGTCTTTTCTAAAACTCTGCCATTGAAAATGGATATTTTCGTGGATAAGGAGCAGCGATTAAACATTGTAAACAACCTAAATATACGCGAAACAAAACTGGTTTCAACCGGAGTCGGACTGGAGAATATAAAGCGAAGGTATGCGCTGGTATCCGAACAAAAACCGGAGTTTTTCAAAACCAAAGATCAGTTTATTGCCAGACTGCCTTTACTGAAATCGGAGAACGAATAATATTAAAGAGATGAAAGTTGTAATAATAGAAGACGAAAGCTTTGCGGCTTTAAGATTAAAAAAGATGATACTGGATTACAATCCGGAAATAAACATCGTGGCTGAACTCGAATCGGTCGCCGAATCGGTAAAGTGGTTCAAATCGAACCCCGAACCCGACCTGATTTTCCTGGATATTCACCTGGAGGATGATCTAAGCTTTGCCATCTTCGACCAGGTGAGCATCTCAAGCCCTGTTATCTTCACCACGGCTTTTGACGAGTATGCCATTAAGGCCTTTAAGCTAAAGAGCATCGATTACCTGCTTAAACCCATTGTTCATGAAGAGCTGGCATCGGCCCTGAAAAAGTACAATCAGTTCAGCGGACTGCATACCAGTTCTGTTGATTTGCAATCGCTTTACAATCTTCTTACCACGAAGGAAGCAAGCTATCGCGAACGTTTCTCCATGGCAGTCAGAAGTAAAATCAAGATGGTGGAGGTAAGCGATATAGCTTACTTTTTTGTACTGGATAAAGGGGTTTACATGCGGACTTTCCAGGGAAATACCTACAATGTCGATTTCAATCTGGATAAACTGGAGGAAATGCTCAACCCGTATTCGTTCTTCCGGATAAACCGCAAATACCTGATTAACATTGCTTCTATCGAAAATATGGTGGCCTACTCCCATTCACGTGTTAAGCTTGAGATCAGGCCCAGACCCGATAAAGAGGATGAGACCATCGTAAGTATTGACCGCTCTGCAGATTTCAAGAAGTGGTTAAACCAATAGTCCGAATCATTTCGGGCAAAAATCAGAAAAGAATGAATGCTGCAATAGGACTGCAAATGCGTATGAAACATATTTTGATCACCGGGGCAAGCGGAAATATCGAGTAGAGGTAATCAGATACCTGCAAAGAACTGTTCAGCCCAGGAACATCGTAGCCGGTGTCCGTCATATGGATAAAGCCCGGGAAAAACTCAAAGAATTCAAAGAATTAAAATATGTCCGATTTGATTTTGAGCAGCCAGATACATTTGAAACTGCGCTTGAGAACATCGACACGGTATTTCTGTTGCGGCCGCCGCACATCTCGGATATCGAAAAATATTTCAGGCCATTGATCTCGGTGTTGAAGGAGAAACAGATAAAGGAGGTTGTATTCCTTTCCGTTCAGGGAGCCGAACGAAGCAAGGTGATCCCCCACCACCGGATCGAGCAACTGATCAAAGCACACGATCTGGACTTTATCTTCCTCCGTCCGAGCTATTTCATGCAGAATCTGACCACCACCCTGCTCCAGGATATCCAGGAAAAAAGGAAAATCATCCTTCCATCGGGCAGGGGAAAATTTAATTGGATCGATATTGAAAATATTGCAGAAGTTGCTGCCATGATGCTTTCTGATTTTTCAACACATAAGAATCAGGCAATCGAACTGACAGGATATGAGAATAAAAACTTCTACCAGGTAGCTGAATTGTTTAATCAAGAAATAAATTTACCGGTCAGGTATGTTAGCGTAAATCCCCTGAGGTTCTTCCGGATCAGGAAAAAGGAAGGAATGGTCCGGGGGATGATCGTGGTAATGCTGTTGCTCCACTTCCTGCCAAGGGTTCAGAAAGAACCAAGCATATCACGCTCTTATGAGCAACTGACAGGAAAGGCACCTTCTAGCCTGCGCGACTTTATTCGCAGGGAGAAGGAGCTTTTCTGTTGAAATTTGCATCCGGTTTATGTCATGGGCAACAAAAGGAAAATACTTCCTTCGGCCGCACACATACCTGTTTTTCTATAAGTCCGGATCCGTCTTGCAGGAAAGTAAAAAGCCTGATTAAATTTCTGCGGGTTTTACATGCTTGCAGGGAGTTGTGCCTCCGCATGCAGGTCCTACTGTGCTTGCTTCCTCCTTGTGAGCTGCGCAGGCAGCCGGATCGCAATTTCCATCCTTATGAGCCATGCAGGTTGCAGGATCACATGCTCCGTCTTTGTGATCAGGGCAGGACGCGGGATCACAGGTTGTTGGTTTTTCACCTGTTGAGTGATTGCAGGTCGCCGGGCATGGTGCAGTAACTTCTGTTTTTGTGGTTTCAGATTTGGCTTTCTTCGGGTCTTTCTTTGATTCTGCAGCATTTACAAACAGAATAACCACAAAGGTCATGATCAATATGCTTCCGATGCTGATTAACAGTTTTTTCATGTTCATTGGTTTTAGTTTAATACCATTCGAAAATATAACAAATACGACTGGCTCCGGGTTAAGCCGGGGTTAATTCATGTTATGCTGATGTTAAATTGTTCTCATCTATCTAAATACTGTGTATTTTTGATCGTTATGAAAAGAAAAAAAATCCAGTTAATTCTGCTTATTCTTACAATAACCAGCCTGATTCTGCTGGTTGGGATCCAGATCAGCTGGGTATTGAAATCGGCCAGGATGCAGGAAGCCCAGTTCAATCATACGGTCACCCTGGCAATGAACCGAATCGTGGAGAATCTTTCGCAAAACCAGGACATATGCTCCGAAATGAATAATTGCCTTCGATCAGGCAAATCACACTCCTGTTTCCTTCTTATGAAAAACAGAATGGAATGGGTGTATCTGGACACGCTGATTAATAATGATCTGAAGTATTACAACATCAACCTCGATTATGAATTTGATATCGTTGAAAAGGGAGCAGAGGTCTCTTTGATTTCAGACGGGGACACTTATATAAATGATAATCTTGAGAAAGTACTGGAACAGGCCGGGTATGAACTAAGACTCAGGTTCCCGGAGAAAAGTGAATTCATCAAGGCTCAGATCGGATATATTTTTATTAGTTCAATTGCCTTGCTTTTGCTTGTAAACGGCTCTTTTATACTAATTTATAAATTTTACAAACGTGAAAGGAAACTCACCGAAAATATCATTGATTTCATAAATAACATGACCCATGAGTTTAAAACGCCTCTGACAAACATCGCATTGGCCAACGGGATGCTTTCAAAGAACGAGATTGTTGAGAAGGATCAAAAGCTGGCTTCCTATTCCAAAGTCATAAAAAACGAACACCAGCGGCTTAAAGAGAAGGTTCAGGTACTCTTACAAGCCGCTTTATCAGAAAACGGAAATCCATTCCGCACAGAACAGTTTGATGCTGCATTTGAAATAAAAAATGTCGTTGATACATTTACGGTGCGGATAAATGAAAGAAAAGGTTCGTTTTCTGTCAATTCTTCAGGTAATAATTTTACTTTATCGGGAAATATCGAAATGTTTCAGGTTGCCATAGGCAATCTGATAGATAATGCAATAAAGTATAATAGTAATTCTCCAAGGATAATCATCGACCTGAAATCCGACAGTGAACGTATTTCAATCTCCATTAGCGATAATGGAAAGGGTATCCGTAAAGAAAACCTTCCGCGTATTTTCGAAAAATTCTACAGAATCCCAACCGGGGATATCCACGAAAATGAAGGATTCGGTCTCGGTCTATACTTTGTTAAAAATACGGTTGCACAAATGCATGGGAACATCAGGGTGACAAGCAACATGGATAAGGGTACCACATTTACTTTAGTATTTCCTGTTTCAAAAGGATGAAACCAGAAGAAAAAAAAATAAAGATACTTTTGGTTGAAGATGATCTGAATCTCGGATTTCTCCTTGTCGATTTTCTTGAATCCAGTGGATATGATGTAAACCTGTACAGGGATGGAGAAGCTGGACTAAAAGGATTTCATTTAAGCCATTTTGACTTTTGCATTCTCGACATCATGCTGCCCCGCATGGATGGATTTACTTTGCTTGAAAGAATCAAAGAATCTGACAAGAAAGTACCTGTCATGCTTTTATCAGCCAGATCACTAAAAGATGACAAAATAAAGGGATTCCGACTTGGCATCGATGATTACCTGACTAAACCTTTTGACGAAGAAGAGCTCTTATATCGCATCAAAGCCATCCTGAACAGAACAAATCTCATTCCGGAAACAAAGAAAGAACTTAAAACAACCATGGTAGGCCAGTATGAGTTTGACCAGGCAAATCAGGTTCTAAGGTTTAGGGACAAATGTCAAAGACTCACTCTGAAGGAAAGCAATATCCTGGGAATGCTTTCCGGTTCCATCAATAATATTGTAAAAAGAGAAGAAATCATGCTGAACGTATGGGGTGACTCTGATTATTATACAGGCAGAAGTCTTGATGTATTTATTTCAAAATTAAGAGCTTATCTTAAAGAAGATTCTTCGGCCAAAATTACCACAATCCCAACCGTTGGTTATATACTTGATATAACTGAATAAGAGGACATGCAGAAGCTCTCCAAAACCGGGAATATGAAAATAATCTTTGATATAAACGGGCCTGTTTCGACGCCCGGCTAAATCAGCAGGTATTGGAATACCCACTGTAATTCCCTGGATCACCCGCATATTGCCAGAAGATCATCTTTTAGGGCTGGTTGAAATTACTTGGCACAGCATTTGCTTATGAATTACCAGAACCAATAAACTGAACACCATGAAAACAATACACGCCATATATACATTCATAGTCCTCGCAGCAGCCACCATGTTCGTGAGTGCCCAGGACTATCCCGATGAATATCTTGGTCTGCCGGGAGACAACCTGAACCTCTATGCCGTTATGAACCTTTTCCAGGAAGCGGAGACTCTTGAAAAATTTGAGCAGGCGCTGAATAGTGAAGAACAAATGATCAATAACCTGGACCTGAATGGGGACAACCTCATTGATTATATAACGGTTTCTGATTACGTCGACGGGAATGTTCACAACATCGTTCTGCGTGCCGCCCTGAACCGCAGTGAGCAGCAGGACATAGCCGTTTTCATAGTGGAGAATATGTCGAATGGAGGCGTGCAGATTCAATTGATCGGGGATGAAGCGCTCTACGGTCCGAATTACATTGTGGAGCCCATCTATGCAGAAACCCCCAATCCGGGATACACTGGGAAGGCCTACAGGAGCAATGTAAATGTGGTCCATACGACCTATTATGATATTGCAGCATGGCCGTTGATCAGATATATCTACCATCCCGGATACGTGGGATGGCGGTCATCCTGGTACTGGGGTTACTATCCCTCTTACTGGCGCCCCTGGAGAGCCCACTACTGGCACTATTACTACGGGTACCACTATCACTGGCACAACCATTACTATACCCACTATCGTCACTGGGATCATTACCGGAGCAGGCACTACACTACTTACTATCGAAGCAAAGTGCGCGTGTACAGTCCGACCGTGGTCGTAAACATCAATAATAACCGGTACAGGACCACCTATTCACGTCCGGATCAGAGACGTGCCGGAGAAAACTATTACGCACAAAGATCCAGCAGCAGACCATCTGTAACAAGTACCAGACGAAATACAAATACTGCGGTCCAGCGGAGCCAGTCCAGCAGAAGCAGCACGGTCCAGCGGAGCCAGTCCAGCAGAAGCAGCACGGTCCAGCGCAGCCAGCCTGCCAACAACAGGAGCTCGGTCCAGCGCAGCAGCAGTAATAAAGCTACTCCTGCTGTGCAGAGGAGCACCAGCAGCAGCAGAAGCGGCACGGTCCAGCGCAATCAGCCTAGTAAGAGCAAGAGTTCTGTCCAGCGCAGCCAGCCCAGCAGAAGCAAGAGTTCGGTCCAGCGCAACCAGCCCAGCAGAAGCAAGAGTTCGGTCCAGCGCAGCAGCAGTAGCAGCAGCCGGAAGAGTGCAGAAAGCCGCAGTAGCAGCAATTCATCACGAAGAAGATAAACTTACTGCATATTATCTGCCGCAACGAAAGCGTTTAGTATTCCTGCTAAACGCTTTTGTTGTTTGCTTTTTCCTCTGACTTCAAAGGATCAATCCAGACTGCCGAAGACTTTTTCAAGGAGAGGAGTGACGCGCGCAGAGACATTGGTCCTGATTTTCTTTTCTTCATCCTGCACTTTCAGGAACATACCGTCAAGGGCCCTGTTGGTAAGATAATCATCCAGGTCGGTATTCACCGCTTCGAAGCCGCCCATTTTCCCGACTACCGAAGAGGCGAAGCTGTTCCATCTTCCGGTAAGGGCTTCCCAGGATTCTTTGGTAGAAATTCCACCCAGGATATCCTTCTCGGTCGATTGCCTGATTTTTGGCTTATATAATTGGTAAAGATCCGCGCGGGTCGTATTGCTGAGGTACTGAGTGGCCGCATTGTCGGGCCCTTTCAGAATGGTAAACGCATCCCTGATGGTCATCTGGGTAATGCTGTTCACGAATATAGGAGCTACTTCTTTGGCCGCATCCTCAGCCGCCCGGTTGATCCTCAGGATCACATCCTCCACCAGTTTATCTCCTCCCGGAATCCTGCCAAGGTTGTCGATAATGACGGAGGCTTCTTCCGGTAAGAGAATCTTCACGAGTTCGTCCCCGTAGTAACCATCCACAGCAGAAAGGATGGACGAAGAGTTTTTCGATCCTATTATCAGGGCCTCTTTTAAGCCTTTTGCCACGTCTGCTTCCGTTAAGGGAACATCCGCAGGGAGAGATTGCATGAGTGTGTTTAGTTCTGCACATCCTGAAAGTAAGATCACAGACAGTACCGGAATCAATAATCGTTTCTTAATCAAGACTATTTTTTTTAAAGTAGATAGCTAAAGATATGTGAAATTCTCCAAATATTGCCGGAATTATATGCCACCGGTTTTCGGTGCTCCATGCAATTGAATACTCTAACCGATCAGCTTTTCATATATTTGAGCAAAAGCTACTTTACATAAGCATGAGAAATACCCTGGTTATACTCTGGACCTTTTTTCTATGCTTACACCTGAGCGGTCAGCAGGTCGAAGGAAGGATTCTGGATTCGCGCAGTAACATTCCTCTTGAGTATGCCAACATTGGGATCATCGGGACCCGCTTAGGGACCATTACGGATCAGCAGGGCGTTTTTCATCTGGAAGCGCCGGGACAGGATCCCGAATCAACGGTACGTATATCCATGATCGGATACAAAACACAAACCTTCACCCTGGCCGAACTCCGGGACAGTGAAAATCTGATCAGGCTCGAAGTGGATCCCATTCCTCTGGCTGAAGTCAGCATCTCGCCCCTGGGAGAACCTTATAAGATAGGGACTACTCAATACAATCGTATAGGAAACTTTTGTGGGTGGGGAGGCTCACGCTTTGGGAAAGGCCATGAGATTGGCACAAAAATGGATCTGGGCGATCAGCCTGTTCATATCCGGAAACTCCATGTTCATGTTCACCGCCAGGCCTATGATACCATCTGGTTCCGGTTTCATATCCGAAGTCTGAAAGATGACAAGCCCTTTGAAGAACTGTTGACCAGCAATGTAATTTTAGCCATTGAAGAGGAAAAAGGCTGGGTAGAACTGTATCTGGATGAATACAGGATCGTGCAGCAGGGTGAAGTTGCCATCAGCCTTGAATGGCTGAAAATAAGTGGAATTAACGAAGATCGGGCCATGAAAATCAATGACAAGATCACTTCAGAATACCTCCTGTTTAATACCAAAAAGAAGCAGGGAATCATCTATACAAAATGGGGAGTTGAAGGGAAATGGAACACCGGAAACGAAAAATGCCCGGCTATGCATCTGACAGTACAGCGCTAGTATTCTGCAAAAGGATTCGTTTATACGAAGCGGTTCGGTGAAGGCGGGTATCTCTTCCACCACTTTACGCCGGAATTATTTTGAAACATGTGAATCATGTAATTTTTTCTTAAAATAATGTAAGCCATTTCATTATAAAAAGCCGCAACTTTATCTTGCAGATAAAGTCCGAAGCACTCTATACATTTTCTGGAACGAAAAAACTCTGTAGTGATATTATTTCATCTGATAAATAAGGTAACATAAAAAATGGTTGAAAAGGCCCATATTCAGAAAGCGCTGCATGGTGCCTGGTCCATGGAGGAAAGTCCCCACTGGAAACCAAACAACCCCACACTCGGTCAGAGCAGTTTAATCTCACAGCTGATATACGATATTTTTGGAGGAGAAATCCTAAAGACACGCAGGAACAAAAGCTGGCATTTTTATAACCGGATCGATGGTGAGATTATCGATTTTACGAAATCTGAAATGGATAATTTTTTCAATAATAAAAACTTCGAAGACCTCCCATCTTCACCTGATGAAACCCATGCATATTTTGCACAGGAGGATTATTTGATTTTTTTAAGGAGATTCATCAGGGCATTTGAATACGACCTCCACCAAAAGAATTACTCATAGCCTATTCTTAGAGGATTTTGAAGCACTAAAAAAACCTCATTGATTATACATTCACACTCAAATCAACAATTTCTGCTTTAGGTGCATTTTTTCTTACCGATGCAATTCCATTATCTCTCCCCTGCGTTGAAGTGTACATTTGACTTGTGCCAATAACTTGAGTATTTCCAGCGGTCAGATTAAAATAAAAACTTCCGCCCTGGGCTATTTCCGAGCTGTACATTTTTTTCAGAGAACAATTAGCCTTCAAGGACTCTATTCCGTTTTGGCAAGCCGATTTTGATGTATCGCCCTGGCTTGTCATGATGATCAGTCCATTGGGAGCTTTCAGATTAAAACATGTAGTTTTCATCTACTCTTTTAGAAATTTCAAATTTTCCCATGATTTTCGAATTTTTATATGTATTAATTCTGGTACAAAGGTGAGCAAAGCTGTAAGAGAAAGAATTACACATTTCTGAAAAGAACTTATATAATTCACAGATTCAGAACTCCTGATCTGGTAACGTAAATATAGGCTTTTCCGGGGGTCTTTTCGCAAAGAGAAAATGCGGTATCTTT